>DATNNI010000332.1:0-2678 GCA_035601915.1 Xanthobacteraceae bacterium | reverse complement strand
GTGTCGGTGACGACGCAATCGGCGCCCTCGACCGCCTCCTCCGGGTCAGTAAAGAGGTGGATCGGCGCGCGCGACGATTTGATCCAGTCGGTCAGCCATTTTCCCGGTTTTAACTCCGGCGGGGTCGCGACGCGCAGCTCGAACTTGAAACGGTCGGCCGCATGCATCCACGAGGTCAGCACGTTATTGGCGTCGCCGCTCCACGCCACGATGTGGCCTTCGATGGCGCCGCGATGCTCCTCGAACGTGAGCACGTCCGCCATCACCTGGCAGGGGTGGGACACCTTGGTCAGGCCGTTGATAACCGGCACGGTGGCAGCCCGCGCAAACTCGGCCAGTTGCTTGTGACTGAGCGTACGGATCATGATCACATCGACGTAGCGCGACAGAACGCGCGCGGTATCGGCGAGCGTCTCGCCGCGCCCGAGCTGCATCTCTTCCGCGGTGAGCATCAGCGCATCGCCGCCGAGCTGGCGCATGGCGAGCTCGAATGAGACCCGCGTTCGCGTCGAAGGCCGTTCGAAAATCATCGCCAGCGCGCGGCCGTCGAGCAGGCGGCGGACGGTTTTCTTGCGCTTTTTCTTCATCAGCCGCGCATTGTCGATGATTTCCCGCAATTGCCGCCGCGGAATGACATTCAGGTCGAGGAAATGCCGCACCGCGCTCATCGGACCGCCTCAGTCTTCGGCGGGGCTTTCTGCGACTGGCGCAACCGCTCGCAGGCCCGTTCGAGCCGGGCGACGCCTTCCATAATCTCCGGCTCGCTCACAATCAGCGGCGGCAACAGCCGCACGACGTTATCGCCGGCGGCGACCGTGATCATTTTCTCCGCGCGCAGCGCGTCGACGAGTTCGCCCGCCGGCACGACCGCCCGCAAGCCGACCAGCAAACCTTCGCCGCGGACCTCGGATATGACCGCCGGATAGCGGTCCTTGATTTCGGCGAGGCGCTGTTTGAACAGCAGCGCCGTGCGCCGTACCCGCTCGAGAAAGCCGGGCGCGAGCATGACATCGAGCACGGCGTTGGCCGCGCTCATGGCCAGCGGATTGCCGCCGAAGGTCGAGCCGTGAGTGCCCGCTGTCATGCCCCTCGCCGCTTCGGCCGTCGCCAGGCACGCGCCCACCGGGAACCCGCCGCCGAGCGCCTTGGCGAGCGCCATGATGTCCGGCTCGACGCCAACGCGCTGATAGGCGAATAATTCGCCGGTGCGTCCCATGCCGGTCTGCACCTCGTCGAACAGGAGAAGCAGGCCCTGCCGGTCGCACAAATTGCGCAAGGCACGCAGGAACGACGGCTCGACAACGCGCACGCCGCCTTCGCCCATGATCGGCTCGATCAAGATCGCCGCGGTCTCGCTGGTGATCGCGCGCTTGGTCGCCTCAAGGTCGGCAAACGGCACCTGGTCGAAGCCGTCGACCACCGGACCGAAGCCGTCGAGATACTTTTTCTGACCGCCGGCGGCCAGCGTCGCCAGCGTACGGCCGTGGAAAGCGCCCTCGAAAGTGATGATACGATAGCGCTCGGGAGCACCGCCCGCGGCGTGATATTTGCGCGCGGTCTTGATGGTGCATTCCAAGGCTTCGGCGCCGGAATTGCAGAAGAACACCACGTCGGCAAAGCTCGCCTCGCACAACCGCCCGGCTACACCCTCGGCCTCGGGAATTTGGTAGAGGTTGGAGACATGCCAGAGCTTCTGCGCTTGCTCGGTGACGGCGGCGACCAGATGCGGATGCGCGTGGCCGAGCGCGTTCACGGCGACGCCGCAGCTAAAATCCAGGTAACGGTCGCCGTTTGTCGCAATCAGCCAAGCGCCCTCACCCCGCTCAAAGGCAAGGTTGACGCGCGCGTAGGTCGGCAACAGATGCGATGTCACGTTAAGGCCCGCTCGGCGCGGAGCATCAAGCTGCGCAGCAGAAAATGAATGTGCCGCCTCTCCGGGCGGCACCTTCAATCACATTTTATTTGTTCGCTCCGCACCGGTCAACAGCATAGCAAAGCGCCGTGCCGAGGCCACTTGTCCCCACATCGTCCACACCGGCCGCGGAAAATGTGGACGCGCGACTGAGGGACTCTTGCGCCCGACTCCCGGCATATTGTAGCTTTCGAACCGTCAAGTACGACATCTCGTGCGGCGGACAGTCTTCCAAAGCGTTTGTTCTGCGTGAGGGCCTGGGCGGCAAGTACCGCCCGGCGCGTTGATGGATTCCGCGAAGGCTAAGACCCGCACGCTTCAGAAGGACTTTCGCATGTCGTGGACCGACGAGCGGGTCGAACTCTTGAAAAAGCTGTGGTCTGACGGCCTTTCGGCAAGTCAGATCGCGGCCGAACTTGGCGGTATCACGCGCAACGCGGTCATTGGAAAGGTGCATCGGCTTGGGCTCTCTGGCCGCGCCAAGAGCGCGTCCAGCGCCGCGCCACGGCCGCGCAAGGCGCGCTCGCCGATGATGCGCCTCGGCCGCGCCTCGATCCGCGGCAATACCGCGCTCGCCCACGCCTATGAAATGGAGGCGGAGGCCGCACCGGAATTGATCGATAAGGTCATTCCGATCGGCCAGCGCCGGACCATTCTTGAACTGACCGAGCAAACCTGCCGCTGGCCGGTCGGCGATCCCGGCAGCAGCGAGTTTTTCTTTTGCGGCGGCAACACCCTCGGCGGCCTGCCCTATTGTGCGTATCAC
>DATNNI010000331.1:0-7384 GCA_035601915.1 Xanthobacteraceae bacterium | reverse complement strand
ATCACCGCCTTTGAGATCGACGACCTGACCGGCATCGGCCCGTATTCAGTCTATCCGCGCACCAGCGGCATTGAAGCAAACCAGGTCGTCAATCTGGTCGGCGGGCCTTACGCTTGTCCGAACTACCGCGCCCGAGCCCGGGTCGTATTCCAGAACAAGAACGTCATGTGCCAATACCGCGCGGTGGGTCATCCGATCGCCACGGCCGTCACCGAGGGTTTGGTCGAGTTGGCGGCGGCGAAAATCGGTATGGACGCGGCCGAGATACGGCGGCGCAATTTGATTGCCGACGACGCCTACCCGGCGGTCGGCGCCTCCGGCATCAAGTTCGAGAAGCTTTCGCATCACGCCTGCCTCGACAAGATTCTGGCGATGATGAACTACGGCAGGCTGCGCGCCGAGCAGGCCGCATTGCGCGATCGCGGCCTCTATCGCGGCATCGGCTTCGCGTCGTTCATCGAGGTCACCAACCCGTCCGCCGCGTTCTACGGCGTCGGCGGCGCGCGTATCTCGGCACAGGACGGCGCAACCCTGCGGCTTGACGCCACCGGCGCCGTGTTCGTCCATTCCGGTGTCACCGAACAGGGCCAGGGCGCCGAGTCGATCCTGGCGCAATGCGTGGCCACCTCGTTCGGCGTGCCAATCGAACGCGTTCGCGTGGTTACGGGCGACACGGATCATACGCCCTATGGCGGCGGCACCTGGGCTTCGCGCGCCGCCGGCATCGGCGGTGAAGCCGCCTGGCAAGCCGGCAAGGCACTGCGCGCCAACGTCCTTGCTGCCGCGGCCTCGATCCTTCAAGCCGACCCGAAGGCGCTCGACATCCGTGCCGCCAGTATTGTCGATGCCGATACCGGACGCGAGCGGATGCCACTCGAAGAAGTCGCCCGCATCGTCTATTTTCGTCCCGACACGCTGCCGCCTGGCTTTCAAGCCGAGCTCGTGGTGACGCGTCATTACGTGCCGCGCGCGTGGCCGTTCGCCTTCACCAACGGCGTGCAGGCGTCTTATCTCGAAGTCGACACCAAGACCGGGATGGTGAAATTGCTCAAGCACTGGTGCGTGGAAGACTGCGGCACCGTGATCAATCCGCAGCTTGTCGATGAGCAGGTTCGCGGTGGCGTCGTGCAAGGCATCGGCGCCGCGCTCTACGAGCATTGCCTTTACGACGAGACCGGCCAACTTCTCAACGGCAACTTGATGGACTATTTGTTGCCGATGGCAAACGAAATGCCCGACATCGAGGTCGGCCACGTGGTGACACCGACCGCCGATTCCGAACTGGGCGCCAAGGGCGCGGGCGAAGCCGGCACTGCCGGCGCGCCCGGCTCGGTGATGAACGCGCTCAACGACGCGCTCCGCCCTCTCAACGCCGCGCTGCTCGTCGAAATGCCGTTCACGCCGGAGCGCGTGCTCAGAGCACTGGGGCGGGTCTAACTTCGCATTCAGTACAAGCGCAAAAAGGGGACTTGGAATGGCAAGCGGAACGCGCGCCCAATACAAACTCGCGACCTATCAGACTAAGGAAGGGCCGCGAGCCGGGCTCATCATCGGCGACGACGTCTTCGACGCCGCCAAGTTCACCGGCAAAGCGGCCTACGCGACCATCGCCGGCATCCTCGCCGACTGGAAGTCGGCGGAAGGCACGCTGAAAAAGGCAACCGCTGGCGCCGCAAAAAGCCGCGCCAAGCGGCAACCGCTGGCCAAAACCAAATTATTGGCGCCGGTGCCCGCGCCGCCGACGATCTTTTGCGCCGGCGCCAATTATGCCGATCACGCCGCCGCCATGGCACGCAAGGCAGGCCAGCCCGAGCCTGCCGATCCGCACGAACAGGGGCAAAAGCCTTATTTTTTCATCAAGGCGGCGCGCACGCTTACCGATCCAGGCGCTACTATCAAAGTTGGCGATTATGCCAAACAGCTCGACTGGGAAATCGAGCTCGCGGCCGTCATCGGCCGGCCGGCCAAGAACGTGCCGATCGAAAAAGCCTTGAACTATGTCGCAGGTTATACGGCGGCCAACGATCTCTCCGCGCGCGATCGCGGACGACGACCGGGCGTTGAAGCGACGTCTTTCTTCAAGATGGACTGGATCAAGCACAAAAGCTTTGACGGTTCCTGCCCACTCGGGCCTTGGATTGTACCGGCGAGCGACATCAAAGACCCGCAACAGCTCGGCCTGAAGCTATGGGTCAACGGCGCGCTGCGGCAGGATTCCAACACCAACAAGATGCTGTTCACGCTGGCGGAGCAAATTGCTCATCTCTCGGAGAACATGACACTTCATCCCGGGGACCTTATCCTCACCGGAACGCCGGCCGGCACCGGCGCCGAATCGGGTGAGTTCCTCAAATCCGGCGACGTCATCAAAATCTGGATCGAAGGCATCGGCGCGTTCACAAACAAGATCGCGTAGTCGCACCCAAGTAAGGTACATGCTAAACTCAGCTCATTCCCGCGAAAGCGAATCCAGATGTAATGTTGCATTAGGTTCTCACTTTCGCGGGAACAAGCCGAAAGTGTGAAAGAGCGTGGACGCAATGCCGGAAAAATTCGTCGCCAATATAGCCGACTTCAAGGACGGAGAGCGCCGCATCATTTTCTTCGGTGACAACGAGATCGGCGTTTTCCGCCATGAGGGCGAGTTTTTCGCTTACTCGAATTTCTGTCTCCACCAGGGCGGCCCGGCTTGCGAGGGCCTGACCATCGCCAAAGTCGAAGAGCGCTTGCGCCCGGATAAAACGTCGATGGGGCTCTATTTCTCCGAGAGCGAGATGCACTTCGTCTGCCCCTGGCATGGCATGGAATACAATATCAAAACCGGCGAATGCGCGAGCGACCGCCGGCTGAAACTGAAAAAGTATGAGATCGTCCGCAAGGGAGACGACGTTTATGTCCTCGCCTAAGCGAATAGCCAGGGGCGCGGTGCGCCGCGCGACCAACGCCGCAAGTCGTGGCGGGGCCGCCAAGTCGCCGGCGAAGCCGACCGCCAAAGCAGATAACGGCGCCTCCACCGAGGCGAGACGTCTCGCTGGAGCGATTGAGCGGGGCATCGCCGCCGGCCGGCTCGACCTTCTTTCCGCTGACGCGCTGCAGGCGCTGATCGCGGCCGCCTGCCGCAGCTATGCCGCGCGCCGGCAAGCAGGCGAAGAGTTCACACCGGTTGCGAAAAGCACGGTCTCCGCCACCGACGTCATGATCACGGCCAGCGGGCTTTTGAAGGCCGCCGATCTCAGCACGTTCGAACTCGGCATGTGGCAAGGTTTCACGGGACGATAAGGCGAAGGAAGCTGACATCATGGATCTGATTTCCGATCGCGGCCGCCGCGTTACCGTCGAGGAGCTGAACACCTCGCGGCTATTGGCGCATGCGCGCAAGCAGGCGCACCAGCGGAAATTCGACGACGTACTCATCGTCGATGTCGACGCGCACCACTACGAGAATGAGCACTACGACGAGTTCCTGCCCTACATGGAAAACGACGTGCTGCGCCAGCTCACCATGGCCGGCCGGGGCACCAAGCAGCGTCCGGGGATTGTGCCGATGCCCACTGGCTATCAGGACATGGGCGGCCGGGTGACGCGCTATCCGCTGCGCGGAAGCGAGAAGACCGAAGACGGGCGGCTCCGCGACGTTCAGCTCGGCCATCGCTGGATGGATGCCATGGGCGTCGATTATTCCTGCCTGTTTCCGACCGGCATGCTCAATATCGGGCTGCACCCGCAGAGCGAAATGGAAGTCGAATTGTGCTGGGCCTATAGCCGCTGGGTCACCGAGAAGGTGCTGCCGGAAGGCGATGGCCGCTTCTTTTCGCTGCTGTGCCTGCCGTTTTCCGATCCGGACGCCGCCTTGCGTCACGTCGAAACCTTCGGCGACAGAAAAAACGTCGGCGGCTTCATGGTCACGACGGTGCGCTCCGACATGGGCGTGCACGACAACGTTTACATGAAAGTGTATCGCGCGATTGAGGAACGCGGGCTCTCCATCGCCTTCCACTCCGGCGTGAATTGGAGCGACACCAGCTTCAAGAGCTGCAACCGCTTCATCTCCATCCATGCACTCGGATTCACCTGGTACAACATCGTCAACTGCACCAATTGGGTGGTCAACGGCCTCGGCGAGCGCTTCCCCAATCTGCCGGTGATCTGGATGGAATCCGGCCTCGCCTGGGTGCCGTTCCTGATGCAGCGGCTCGACCACGAATACATGCTGCGGCCGTCCGAGTGTCCGCTCTTGAAAAAGAAGCCGTCGGATTACATGCGCGACATGTATTACTCGTCGCAGCCGATGGAAATTCAGGATTACGGCGCAATGGAAACCACATTCCGCATGATCAATGCGGAGACGCAGCTCCTCTATTCGTCGGACTATCCGCACTGGGACTTCGATCTGCCCTCGACCATCTGGGACCTGCCGTTCCTGTCGGAGAAGGCAAAGCACAACATTTTAGGTGGCACCGCCGCGCGTCTGTTCAAACTGCCGCCGCGCAACGCGAAGCAGAAAGAGAACCTGAAGAAGTTCGGCAACCTCGCGGCCGCGGCGTGAGCGAGCCGCATAAACATGCCATCCGCATCGATCGGACCAAGCCGCTCGCGGCCGAGCCGCATTCGGGGCACAACCGCTATCACCCCGACATCGAGCCTGTGCTCGAAGTCGCTGAAGGCGATGAAGTCGTCCTGGAGACGCGAGACGCGGTCGACGGACAGATCGCGCCCGATTGCAATGTCGCCGAGCTGGCGACGCTCGACCCGGGCCGTATCCACCCACTGA
The DNA here is from genome assembly GCA_035601915.1 of Xanthobacteraceae bacterium. Lineage (GTDB taxonomy): Bacteria > Pseudomonadota > Alphaproteobacteria > Rhizobiales > Xanthobacteraceae > BOG-931. The sequence continues at coordinate 2,613 of DATNNI010000331.1, read as the reverse complement.
CAGGGCCGATCTTCGTCAAGGATGCCGAGGTGAGCGACATGATCGAGGTCGAATTCCTCGACATCGTGCCGCAACCGACCGCGTTCAGCTCAATCGTCCCGGGCCTCGGTTTCTTGCGCGACGTGATGACCACGCCCTTCGTCGTGCATTGGAAGATCCGGGATGGCTGGGCCACGGCCGCTGAAATCCCCGGCGTACGCATTCCGGGCGCGCCGTTCATGGGCATCTCGGCGACCGCGCCGTCGGCGCAAAAGCTCAAGGAGTGGACCGAACGCGAGCAGCGTGCACTGGAGAAAGGCGGCTTCGTTTTTCCGCCGGATGCAGCCGGCGCGGTGCCCGGCGGGCGCTGCGGGCTCGAAGGTTTGCGCACGTTGCCGCCCCGCGAGAACGGCGGCAATTTCGACGTCAAGCAACTGACTAAAGGCGCGAAGCTCTTGCTGCCGGTCTTCACCAAAGGCGCGCTGTTCTCGACCGGGGACGCGCACTTTGCCCAAGGCGACGGCGAGGTCTGCGTCACCGCTGTTGAAATGGGCGCGACCGTCGCCGTCCGCTTCAAGATTCACAAAGGACTGGCGAACAAGCGGACCTTCGCCGGCCCGGTTTTCTCGCATCCAGGCTATTTCGCCGATCCGAAATTCGCCGCGCCGGAAAATTTCCTGGGCGTCATGGGCATGCCGATCAACGCCATGGGGGAAATCGAAAGCGAAAATCTCACGCTCGCCGCGCGTAACGCGCTGCTCAACATGATCACGCTATTGCAGGAGCGCGGCTTTTCGCGCGAGCAGGCTTACGTGATTTGCAGCGTCGCGGTCGACCTTCGCATCTCGAACGTCGTTGACGTTCCCAATTACGTAGTTTCGGCGCTGCTGCCGCAGAGCATCTTCCGCGATTGAGCCTAACCTGCGCCGGTCTCGACGACAGCAGCCAGCAGCGCCGTCAAAGTCAGCGAGGCGGACGCTGAAGGACCTCTGCCACCTGCTCACTTATAACGAGGGGGTCACGCTCGCCGGTTTGCGCAATCTCGATAATCTGCTTAGCGATCAGCTCGGTTACGGGGTCCGATCGGTCGGCCAGACCGAGGGTTTCTAAGCAGTGCTCGTAAGCGGCGACCATCCGGTCGATATCGTCTTGATTGAATGCCGAATGCTGCAACAGACGGTGAATGGTCACGGTTCGCCGCTCCTTGACGCCTGAAATGGGCGGGAGCGATAGCCTTCCCCATTACTGCCATCCCTTTTGCGGCCAGTAACGGGATGCGCTTAAACTAGGGCCGATGAACGCAATCTGAATTGGGGCCGGATGCCGTCTACAAGGAACAAATCGCCACAAGACCTGCGCAGCTACCGTTGGCTCGGGCGCGAAGACCTGCGGACCTTCGGCCATCGCTCGCGTTTGCAGCAATTGGGTTATGACCACGCCGATTGGGTGGGCAAGCCCGTCATCGGCATCCTCAATACCTGGAGCGACATCAACGCCTGCCACGGGCACTTGCGCGCGCGGGCCGAGGACGTGAAGCGCGGCGTTTGGCAGGCTGGCGGATTTCCCCTGGAGCTGCCGGCAATGTCGCTCGCTGAACCATTCGTCAAACCTTCGACCATGCTCTATCGGAACTTTCTCGCCATGGAGTGCGAGGAACTATTGCGCAGCCATCCGATCGACGGAGCTGTGCTGATGGGCGGCTGCGACAAGACAACGCCGGGCCTCGTCATGGGCGCGATTTCCATGGGCCTGCCTGCGATCTATGTGCCGGCCGGACCGATGCTGCGCGGCAATTGGCGCGGACGGACGCTCGGTTCCGGCTCGGATGTCTGGAAATATTGGGACGAGAAGCGCGCAGGAAAAATCGGCGAAGCCGACTGGAGCGAGATCGAGAGCGGCATCGCGCGCTCGTTCGGCACCTGTATGGTGATGGGAACTGCCGCGACCATGATGGCTATCACCGAAGCGCTGGGACTTTCACTACCCGGCGCCTCGTCGATTCCGGCCCCGGACGCCAATCATCCGCGGATGTGCGCGGCTGGCGGCCGCCGCATCGTCGACATGGTCTGGGAAGATTTGACCCCGGACAAAATTCTGACGCCGGCGGCCTTCGACAACGCCATCCGCGTGCACATGGCGCTCGGCGGCTCGACCAACGCCATCATCCACGTCATCGCCATGGCGCGTCGCGCCGGCGTCGCGCTCGACATGCAACGCTTCGACGAGATTTCGCGGCAGGTGCCGGTCATCGCCAACATTACCCCATCAGGCAAATATTTGATGGAGGATTTTTTCTATGCTGGAGGGTTGCGCGCGCTGATGGCGGCGATGAGCGATCTCCTCGATCTGTCCAGCATCACTGTTACCGGGCGGCCGCTGCGTGACAATATTGCTGGCGCCGAAACGTATCTGCCCGATGTCATTCATCCGCTGTCGGCGCCGCTTTACCCGGAGGGAGCGACAGCGGTGCTGACCGGCAATCTCGCTCCGCGCGGCTGCGTCATGAAGCCCGCCGCAGCCGACAAGCGCCTGTTGCAGCATCGCGGCAGGACCATCGCGTTCGAAAGCTACGAGCACATGGCGCGCGAGGTCGAGCGCGACGACCTCGACATAACGCCCGACGACGTCATGGTT
>DATNNI010000330.1:0-2274 GCA_035601915.1 Xanthobacteraceae bacterium | reverse complement strand
GGCGGCCGGCCTGGTCGACCCCCGTTTGGTGAGCCTCGTGCTCACCGTCACATCGGTGACCATGGCGCTTACACCGCTTTTGTCCGTTGCCGCGCGACAGATCGCGGCGCGATTGAAGACGGGCAAAGTGCTCGATCCCGAACTTACGGCGCGCCCTGTAGGCGGGCAGGGGCATGCAATCGTTGTCGGCTACGGTCGTGTCGGAAAGGTTGTGTGCGCATTGCTGCGCCAGCACGGCATTGCCCACATCGTCGCCGACGCGGACGCCGCCACTGTCACGCGTGACCGTCGCGATGGTCACGACGTGTTTTATGGCGATGCGGCCGATCCGCGTTTTTTGGAGACCTGCGGCCTCGCCGCTGCCGCCGGCGTTGTCATCACCATCCATACCGCGCGCGTCATCGACGAGGTTGTCGCGCATGTCCGCGCTATGCGCCCCGATATTCTCATTGTGTCGCGCGCCCGCGACGAAGGTCACGCACGGCATTTATACGCTCTCGGCGCGACCGATGCGGTGCCGGAAACCATCGAGGCAAGCCTGCAGCTGTCGGAGGCGGCGCTGGTGGGGCTTGGCGTGGCGACCGGACTCGCTATTGCTTCGATCCATGAAAAACGCGACGAAATTCGCCACACGCTGCAAAAAGCGGCGCAAGAAGCCGGGCGCGAGCAAATTCATTCGGTGAAGGTCAAGGCGGCGCGGCGGCAAGGGGCCGCTTAGTTTCAGCTCAATCGCCGCGGCAAATTTTAGCTTTCGGAATATGCTGTCGTCGACATCAAGGCGATTTCAGCGTGCCGCGAATCAAGTCGCGTATGTTGAACAACGACTGGCACGTCGGATTCGAACACCGACGAATAATCGGTATCGCGGGGAATGGAAGCGGGATCCTCGAGATCGTTGAAACGCAAATGAAATGTCCGGCGCGGCGCGACGATCACATGGAACGGCCCAATGGGCTCGCGATCCGCGAAAAAAATCGTGATGGTGACGTTCGCCTCTTTGTCGCCGGCATTGAGGATGCAAGCGGTCTCGTGGCTGATCAGCGCATGATCGGAAAACGAGCTCTTCGACGGAATCCAGCCTTCCGCAATGGCCCAGCGGCGGCGTCCGATGGCTTGCATGAAAAATACGCCCGCACGTCAATATTTGCGCCCGAAACACTCTGGCCGAGCGGCTGGTTCCGGGCAAGGGAACTTTTGTGCAGCTGGGCGCTTAGCGGTTGCGGTCGGCATGCACGCGGCCACCGCGTCAAGACGGCCGTTTTCACTACTGGTTAAGCAATATGCGCGCCCTCACCGTTGCACCCGGCACGGCCAATTCCGCGCGAGTGGAAGAGGTATCCGATCCGCCGCTATCGGATGGTGCAGTGCTCGTGAAGACGTTGGCGCTGGGGGTCTGCGGAACGGATCGCGAAATCGTATCCGGCCAGTACGGCTGGGCGCCGCAGGGCGCGCAGCGCCTGGTGATCGGCCACGAGTCCCTCGGCAAGGTCGAAAAGGCGCCTGCGGACTCCGGTTTTAAAGCTGGCGATGTGGTCGTCGGCATTGTGCGCCGCCCCGATCCCGTCCCATGTCCGGCTTGCGCTGTCGGCGAATGGGACATGTGCCGCAACGGCCGCTACACCGAACGCGGCATCAAAGAGCGCAACGGTTTCGGCTCCGACTATTTCCGCATCGAGCCGGAATTTCTCGTCAAGGTCGATCCAGCGCTCGGCGGCGCCGCCGTGCTGCTCGAACCGACAAGCGTCGTCGCCAAGGCCTGGGATCATACCCAACGCATCGGCCAACGGACACGCTCGTGGCGGCCGAAAACACTTCTAGTGACCGGTGCGGGCCCGGTCGGCCTTCTCGCCGCGCTGATGGGCTGCCAACGCGGGCTCGAAGTTCACGTGCTCGACCATCGGGAAAATTTGCTGAAACGGCGGTTGCTCGACTCACTCGGCGCGATCTATCACGCCGAGAGCTTGCGAGACCTGAACGGCTTGAAGCCGGACATTGTCATGGAATGCAGCGGCGCACCGGCCGTCGTGCGCGACGTGCTGGGCAGCACTGCGGCGAGCGGCATCGTCTGCCTGGTCGGCGTGACCGCGCCGGGTCACGATTTCGATATCGACATCGGCTTGCTCAATCGCAACATGGTGCTCGACAACGAAACGGTCTTTGGTACGGTCAACGCCAATCGCGCCCATTATCAGATGGCCGGCGACGCGCTGGCGAAAGCCGACAAGGACTGGCTTGAGCGGCTGATTACGCGGCGCGAGCCGGTCGAGCAGTGGA
>DATNNI010000329.1:0-5495 GCA_035601915.1 Xanthobacteraceae bacterium | reverse complement strand
GCTTTGCCGCGGCGCCGACGCGCTTTGCTGTCGCAGCACCACGGTCGGCAGCCGGGACTGTCTCGGCCTTGACTTCGCCGGGGCCGGAGACGCGGCGTTTGACCTTCTCCACCACTACGGCCTTGCTGCGGCCATGGCTGAAGCTCTGGCGCACAACGCCCTGCTCGACGCCGCCACGCTTTAAGGTCAGCGTCTTGGTCGAACTGACGCTCAGCTTCTCGCCACTATTCTTCGTCTCGGTCATACACGCCCGTTTCCGTACACACCGACATCTTCGGCCGGTTGAATTCGCGCCGCCCTTTGGCCCTGATTGTGCTGATCGCCGGTCCGAAACCGTTCAAGGCGCTGACAGCGCGCCAAAAAGGTCTCGCTCGCTGGGCCGGCGAGCACGGCTGCATGTACCACATTTGGGCGGTGTAATGCCAAATCCAATTGGGCCGAGGTAAAGAATGTAATGATCGGCAGCAGCCGATCCGGCTGTCGGCGGCGCCCAGCCGCCTCAAGCTTCCTTTTACCGTCCGCGGCCGCCTCGGCGGCATGCAACAGAGCCGCAACCTCGCCCTTTTCCAGGGCCGTCTCGGCCTTGGTAAACCCCGCGAGCACCATTCCGGCTTTGCCGGCAATCGCCAAGGCGTCGAGTGCCGCGCGCTCAAGCGATATTTCGGTCCGCAAGACGAGATCTGCGGGCAGGCGCACGTCGCGCTTGAATCCGCGCGAGAAAACTTTGCGTTTGATCGCGTCCTCGAGCGCGAGACGCGTGGCGGTGACCCAAATGCCGCGGCCGGGAAGTTTGTTTTTGACGTCGGGGACCGCCTCTCCGATCGGTCCGACGACGAACCGGATGAGATCGGCAATCGGCCGCACCGTATGAGTGGCGGCGCACAGCCGGCTGAGCTGCCGCCGATTCAATCCGCGATCGAGTTCGCTAGCCGGTGCGTTATCACCGATCTGCCCGATCATGGCGCAATCGCTCCCTCACGCCTGCACTTCCGGCATTTCCGCCTCTTCGGCTGCCGGCGGCGGAGCGAGATCGGCTTCACTGACCCAACCCGCTTTCAGGCGCGCTTGCATGACGAGTGCTTCGGCTTCCTCCCGTGACAGCTCAAAGCCGTCGAGAATGCCGGGCTCGCGCACGTTCTCGCCGTCCTTGCGTTCGGTCCAGCCTACCAGATCGTCGGTCGCGCATCCGGCCAGATCTTCCACGGTTTTGACGCCGTTTTCACCGAGGCGAACCATCATTGCGGTATTGATGCCCGGTATCTCCCTGAGCGCATCTTCAACGCCGAGTTCCTGGCGTTTGGCGTCGAGTTCGGCTTCGATCTTCGCCAAATATTCGCGCGCCCGAGTTTGCAGCTCGGACGCCGTGTCCTCGTCGAACCCTTCGATGCCCGCGACTTCCTTGGCGTCAACGAGTGCAAGCTCCTCGACCGAGGCGAATCCCTCCGATGCCAGCAATTGGCCGATCACCTCGTCGACATTGAGCGAGTCGATGAACATGCGGGTGCGGTTCTCGAATTCGGCATGCCGACGCTCGGATTCCTCCTGCTCGGTGAGGATGTCGATGTCCCAGCCGGTAAGCTGCGACGCGAGCCGTACGTTTTGCCCGCGGCGGCCGATGGCAAGCGAAAGCTGCTGATCCGGCACCACCACTTCGATGCGTTCGCGCTCCTCGTCGAGCACGACTTTAGCGACTTCGGCCGGCGCCAGCGCGTTGACGACGAAGGTGGCGATGTCGATCGACCACGGAATGATGTCGATTTTTTCGCCCTGCAACTCGTTCACCACGGCTTGCACGCGAGAGCCACGCATGCCGACGCAAGCGCCGACCGGATCGACCGAGGAATCCCGCGACTGGACGGCAATTTTGGCGCGCGAACCTGGATCACGAGCAACCGCTTTGACCTCAACAATGCTGTCGTAGATTTCCGGCACTTCCTGAGCGAACAATTTCGACATGAATTGTGGGTGCGTGCGCGACAGGAAAATCTGCGGCCCGCGCTGTTCGCGGCGCACGTCGTAAATGTAGGCGCGAATGCGGTCGCCGTTGCGGAAAACCTCCCGCGGCAGCATTTCGTCGCGCCGCACAATCGCCTCGCCACGGCCGAGATCGACCACCACGTTGCCGTACTCGACGCGCTTGACGATGCCGTTGACGATGTCGCCGATGCGGTCCTTGTATTCGTCGTATTGCCGGTCGCGCTCCGCTTCGCGCACTTTCTGCACGATCACCTGCTTGGCCGATTGCGCGGCGATCCGCCCGTATTCGAGCGGCGGCAGCGGATCCGCGATGGTGTCGCCGATCTGTGCGGCGGGATGCCGCCGGCGCGCGTCATCGAGGCTGATCTGAAACGCGGGATTTTCGACCGCGTCCAGCACCAGCATGTGCCGCGACAGATGCAGCTCGCCGCTTTTCGGATCGATTTCGGCGCGCACTTCGGTTTCGCTACCGTAACGCGATCGCGCCGCCTTGGCGATCGCGTCCTCCATGGCACCGAGCACGATTTTGCGGTCAATCGCCTTTTCCCGGGCAACCGCATCCGCGATCTGCAATAGTTCGAGCTTATTGGCGCTTACCGTCGCCATAGTCAGTCTCCATTGTGTGATTGGCGCGCCGGTTCGATCTCGGCGCCGCGTTCTTCCGTTGCTCTGCTATCCGCGCATCCCTGTTGGACTTAGCGCGATCAGACTTGGTCCGATTAGACTTGGCGCGTTCTTCAGCGTCGTCCGCTTTGTCGCCGTGCTTGCTCCGCCGCAACGATTCTGAAATGAGCGCGTCGGTGAGCAGAAGCCTTGCTTCGCTCATGTCTTCGATCCGCAGCAAAACTTCCTGGTTCTCGGCGTCGGCGCCATCGTCGCGGCGAAGCCGCGCGAAGTCGCCATCGGTCCCGAGAAGCTCGCCGCGAAAGCGCTTGCGGCCGTCAAGCGGCGCAAGCATCTCGACATGCGCCAGATGACCCGCATAGCGCTGGAAATCGGAACGGCGCACCAGCGGCCGGTCGATTCCGGGAGACGAGATTTCCAACCGATACGCCCCGTCGATCGGGTCGGCCACGTCGAGTACCGGCGACAGCGCGCGTGAGGCCGCCTCGCAATCCTCAATGGCCAGGGTTCCGTCCGGGCGCTCGGCCATGATCTGAACCGTGCAACCGGCCGAACCTGAAATGCGTACGCGCACCAGCCGATAGCCTAGGTCGGCAAGCACCGGCTCGGCGAGAACAGCGACACGGGCCGCTCGGCCGGGCTCGGCAATAAGCCGTGGCTCATCAGCAAAGCCTGTCAGACTCTCGTCCATCTGGTCCGCTACGATCCGTTGTGCACTCATAAACCCGGCGCGGAATTTCCCGACGCTCAGGTAATAAAAAAGAGCGGGTCCCGGAGGGCCCACTCTCAAAACCGTTCAGATGACCGAACGCTATGAGGTATCCATTAGGAGATGTCCATAATGGATGCGCTAAATATAGCGGTTTCTTGGGCGGTTGCAAGGGGGCGCGGCCGCCGCCCGGTGGTCCGGTTCTAACATTCGTCAAATCCGCTCCACTCGCGGTCCGGATCTAACGCCGCCGAAAGATCAAAAAACACGGCGCGCGTTCTTGCCGCGCCGCCTTGGTGTGGTAGCGCGTCCCGCTAAACTCCGGCCACGGCCGCCGCCAATCATCGGCGCATTGAGCCGTCCATTCGAAATCCGGCGAGCGCAGAAAACGCTGCAGCGTCCATGCAGCGTAATCGGCGATATCGGTGACAAAGCGGACTTCGCCGCCGCACCGCAACAGGCGAGCGAATTGCGCGATGGTCGCGTCCTGAACAAACCGGCGCTTCCAGTGGCGGCGCTTTGGCCAAGGGTCGGGATGAATGAGCTCGATGCGGGCGAGCGATCCATAGGGAAGCCATTTCATCAACCCGTCGGCCTCGTCGAAATGCAGGCGGATATTTTGCAGAGCGGCGTCGTCGATGGCGGCCAACGCTTTGGCCATGCCGTTGACGAACGGTTCGACGCCGATGAAGCCGTGTGCCGGCCGCGCTGCGGCTTGAGCGACCAGATTCTCGCCGCCGCCGAAGCCGATCTCGAGCTGAACTTCCGAAACCGGTGAGGGAAAGAGCTCAGCCAGGTCCACCGGGGCGGGCTGCGCGATGTCGAGCGCGAGGCGCGGCAGCAACGTCGTCAGCAGGTCCGCCTGCCGGTTGCGAAGCTTGTGGCCTTTGCGGCGTCCGAAGAAAGTGCGCGCCTGATGAAGGTCAGTATTCATCGCCGCCGCGTCAAAGCTTAATCGTGCGGACGCCTTTAGTGAGATTGGTCCGTCGTCGGGTTCGGTCCGTCGTCGTGTCGCTCTTGGTCTGGCTGGTCATGCTGGTCTTGCTGGTGAAGTTGTTGCTCGCGCAATTCCTGTTGGTGCTTCTTCGCCATGTGGCGCCCGACAAGGCAACCGGTTGCCGCTCCGATCAAGCCATGATGATGGGCGTAATGTCCGGCGATGCCGCCAACGATCGCGCCCTTGATGCAGCCCTTGGCGTCTGCCGGAATTGATGTGAGCGCGAGCGCCGGTACCAATAACGCGCTGGCAAAAATCGCTTTCATGTTGCGACGACCTCTCTCATGCAGGTTCAGGCAGGCCGGCCCGACGCCGGCGCTGCGCTCATCGCCTGCAAGTAATGACGCCCGCGGTCATAAGCCAGGGCGCCGAGGTCGGGGCTTTAAGTTTGCCGCCGCCGGGCCCGGCCGGGCTTAGCGAAAGCTACGCTTGAGCGCATCGGCAAGGTCGGTTCGCTCCCACGAGAAACCGCCATCCTTCTCGGGCGCGCGGCCGAAATGGCCGTACGCCGCCGTGCGCCGATAGATCGGCCGGTTCAGCTTAAGCGCCCGGCGAATGCTGGTCGGACGCAGGGGAAAGAGTTCGGGCAGAAGCTTTTGCAGCTTTGCCTCGTCGACTTTGCCGGTACCGTGGGTGTCGACATAGACCGACATCGGGTCCGCCACCCCGATGGCGTAGGCGATTTGGATAGTGCAATTTTCGGCCAGACCGGCGGCAACCACATTTTTGGCCAAGTATCGCGCGGCATAAGCGGCCGAACGGTCCACTTTGGTCGGGTCCTTGCCGGAAAAAGCGCCGCCACCGTGCGGCGCATAGCCGCCATAGGTATCGACGATGATCTTGCGGCCGGTGAGGCCGCAATCGCCATCCGGGCCGCCGACGACGAAATTACCGGTCGGGTTGACCAGGAAATCGCTGGATTTCTTCGGCATCCACCCTTCCGGCAGCGCCGATTCCACTGCGTCCGCGATCATGTCCTTGACGATCCCGGGTGTGTATTTCTTTCCGTTGCGGCTCTGCGCGTTGTGCTGCGTCGACACCACGACTTTGGTGGCGCCGACCGGGTGGCCCTCGACGTATTTGACGGTCACTTGGCTTTTGGCGTCGGGCTGCAGATCAAACAGCGCGCCGGAGCGGCGCTTTTCAGACAGCACCTTGAGGATCTTGTGGGCGAAATAGATCGGCGCC
>DATNNI010000328.1:0-2991 GCA_035601915.1 Xanthobacteraceae bacterium | reverse complement strand
TGGGATAGCGTTCCCGCGCACCCGCGAAGGTCAGATCTTCGAGATGGCCTTGCGCGGTTTTTCCCTCCGGCACCGGCTCGTCGGGATATTCGTATTTCAGTTCCGCGAGCGAGAAGTTGCAGGCTTTGGCGATGGCGACGGTGCGGGTGATTGCGTCGGGGAAATTTTTGAACAGCCGCGCCATTTCCGCCGGTGTTTTGAGATGACGTTCGGCATTGACGGCAAGACGCAAGCCCGCCTCGGCCAGCGTGCATTTCTCCCGCACGCAGGTGAGTACGTCGAGCAGCGGCCGGCGTTCCGGTACGTGATAGGAAACGTCGTTGACGGCGACGAGCGGGGCGCCGAGGCGCTCGCCGAGTTCGGCCAGCACACCGAGACGGCGCGGTTCGTCGCCGCGATGATTGTGGATGCCGGCGACGAAGGTTCGCCCCGGCGCCGCGCGCGCGAGGGCGCAGAGGCGATCGGTGAATACTTCAAACCCTCCCCTGGAGGGGGAGGGTGGCAAGCATCGAAGATGCGAGCCGGGTGGGGTGGCAAACTTCGCCGCTCTATCACCCCCTCCCGTCGCGCTGCGCGCGACGACCTCCCCCCTCCAGGGGGAGGTTTTTTGGGCCTCCGCAATTGGATCAGCAAATAAACCATGCGGCGGGATCGCGATCAAAATCTGGCCTTCGCTGGCGTTGAGAATCTGCTCGAAGGTCAGATGGCATTCGCCTTTTTCGGCTGTGAGATTTCCCGTCGTGAGAAGCTTGCAAAGCCGGCCATAGGCGGGGCGGTCGGTTGGGTAGGCGACGGCTTCGAACCCATCAATGGTGACGAGCCGCGTTCCGACCAAAAGCTTTATTTTTCGATTTCGCGCCTCATCAAAGGCGCGCACTATTCCGGCAAATGAATTGCGGTCGGCGATGCCAATGGCAAAGCAGCCGAGCTCATCGGCGGCAGCCACCATTTCTTGGGGATGCGAAGCTGCGCGCAGAAAAGAAAAATTAGTTGTTACAATGAGTTCGGCATAAGCGATCATCTGCGGTCTCACGCGAAAAAACTCACGCAAATAGTCCCTGCACGAACCAGCGTGCCGCGGCTGTTTCGCGTTCGTAGAGACCTTCGCGGTAAAGCCAGAAGCGATGACCGCCGGTGTCCTCGACAAGATAATAATCGCGCGTCGGTTCAGCCGATCGGTGACCGTTGTGATTGCGCCACCATTCGCTGGCTATGCGTTCTGGGCCTTCGGCGCCGGCGATCTCGTAAGTCACGCCGCGCCAGCGAAAACGCCGCGGCGGCCCGTCGGGAATGAGCGCCACGACTTCGGTCGGCTCGGCCTGCGGCAACAAGAGAAGCGGGCGCGGTTTCTCCTCGGTCGGTTCTGCTCCGGCGGTCGTTTTGAGCTTCGCGGGATTTGAAGCATTGGCCGGCAGCAACATTTCGGCGCGCTCGGGAATGTGGCTTGGGACCGGTGTAAACCAGCGCACGCTGTGCGGCCCGAGCCGCTGGCGCAGCGTATCGATCAAGGCGGCGCACCGCTCAATGCTGTGCTCATCAGGGACTTCAGGGTGATTTTGAATATCTAACTCCGTCTGCTGCGCCGGCATGGGCTCGGCCCGGGTGACAGCAAGCCCGATGGCTTCAAAGCCGAAGCCGGCATCGTGCATGGCGGCTTGGGCCTCGAGCTTGAGATCGAGAAGGCGCGTCACGTGAGAGACATTGCGCGTCGGCAGCGTCAGTCCGACGTCGATCGTTTCCACGGCCCCGTCGACGCGATAGAGCGAAAGCCGTAACGCCCGCGCGCCGACATCGTCCCGCGTCAGCACATGCGTCAGCGTCTGCATCAGCCGGCGCGTCAGCGCGATGACGGCTTCCTGGGTAATGATCGGCTCGATGAGATAACGCAGAGAGTGATAGACCGGCGGCGCAATGATAGGGACGAGAGGCTCCTCGATGCGGCCGAGCGCCTGATCGATACGGCAAAGAAGCTCGGCCGGAAAACGCGCGGCAAAAGGCGCGCGCGGCTTATCGAGCAACGCACCGACGGTTTTAAAGCCGAGGCGGCGCAGCGTTGCGCACGTCTCCGGCGAAAGCCGCAACGCTTCGACCGGCAGCGGCAGCAACGCTTCGGCTTCGCGTCCGCCGGGAAGGATACAATTGCGCGCGGCATGAAAGCGCGCCAGCGCCCAGGCGGTGCCGGACGTATCGGCGATAGCGATCCGCGCCGGCAGGCCGAAATTTTTTTCAAGCCGGGCCGACAGATCGGCGAGCAGCGCTTCCTCGCCGCCGAACAAATGCGCAGCCCCCTCGATGTCGAGGAAAAAACCGTCGGCGCCGTTCGCCGCGCTCCAAGGCGAAGCGGTCGGCGTATAACGCGTCGCCCACAACGCCAGACGGCGCAACGCGGTGGCGTCGGTGGCGCTGTCAACGGCATGTAGCTGCAATTCGCCCGCTTTGGCGCGCGCATCGGCCAGCGGCTCGCCGAGCACGAGGCCCACGGCCTCTGCCGCCTCGTTCAAGGCGGCGATGCGCGGGCCTTTGCCGCCGCTACCGATCAGAACGAACGGCCGGTCCGGATCAACCGGCTTGACTGAAGGAGTTTTCGTTTGCGTCGCGAGGAAGCGCAGAATCGGCCAGCGCGGCAGCCAAACTGAAACGATGCGCGACATGATCGTACTCCACCATCCATTCGCCTGAGCGTCCGTTGCGGCAGCGTTCCAACATCAGCCGCCAGCGGGCGCGCGCGATCAGGCCGAAGCGATCGCGCGCGGCAGGGAGCGCGTCGACGCGCCAACGCGTCGCTGCGGCGCTCGATTGCAAAATTTCCGCGGGTCGGAGCAGGAAAAGCGGCAGGCCCGCGTCGGTGGCGGCGAGCTGCAATCTTTGACTTAAGCGCAAGTCGAGCTTGTCGATTAAGCCGACGACGGCGGCGGGCGCGCGCGAATGCAACGCTTCCTCGATGGCCCACAAGGTGTCCTGGCGGCGCGCCGTTTCCACCAGGATGAGACG
>DATNNI010000327.1:0-5263 GCA_035601915.1 Xanthobacteraceae bacterium | reverse complement strand
CCTGCCGGCGTTGCTCAAGCGCGGCGGCAATGGCGTCGTGATAGGGCTGGAAAATTTCCCGCTCACGTGCGCGCCGCTCGGCTGTGGTCAAGCCGACGTTGCCTGGAATAGGCGTGAGTTCGCTGATTTCCGGAATCGACGTAACGGCGGCGGGCGGCCTGTTGCAGTCGATCACGAGCCGCGAATAAGTCTGCTGGATGAGAGCGGCATCGAGCGCGTCCGCCACCATCCGGCTTAGATTGGCGATGCCGATGTCGAGCGCAATGTGCCGCTCGGCTTCCGCGGCGGAAATGCCGAGCCGGCCGAGAGCACGCGGGAAAATATTGCCGGCATGATCGGCGACGAGCAGAAACGGCGATCGGCCGTTGCCGTTATAAACCGCGACCGGCGCGGGATCGTCGGGAGCGAGCAGCGTTTGTTGCGGCGCACCGTTCATGGAAATTCACGTTCCGCATGCAGCAGAAAGATCCGGCGTATCTGGGTATTCGGCTGAAAAGAATGCCGATTAGGTAAACGAGATGTGTGTTTTGCCGGCGCCACAATTGGGGCGATTTAAGGTACCTAAGGTCAATTGGCCAGCATCTACAATAATGCAGCCGGCGATGACCCGCGGAACACACTGCCGGCTACGCCCGCCGCGGCCGGCATGCGGCCATGGGCCTACCCTTGCGTGTAAATACCGAATTATGACTCTGGCCGCTAGGTTCGCGTTTTTACAGTTGGGGCGACTGTGCGCATCGTTGTGGTTGATCCGAGCCGGACGATCTTGAAAGCCGTCTCCCGGCTTCTCGAAGACGATGGCCACGTGGTGAGCGCCTTTAGTGAAGGCCGCGAGGCGCTCGACTACATCAAATCGGCGCCCGACGTCAGCGTGTTGATGACCAGCGCCGAACTTGCCTCGATGTCGGGGCTCGAACTCTGCTGGGAGGCGCGGCTCCTCTCCGGACGCGACCGCGCCATCTACATCATATTGATGTCGTCGAATGCCGAGCAGAGCGCCGTGGTCAACGCGCTCGACAGCGGCGCCGACGAGTTCATCAGAAAGCCGCCGGCCAGGGAAGAACTTTATGCGCGGCTGCGCACCGCCGAGCGGTTGTTGCGCCAGCAACGCGAGCTGATCGTGCTCGCCAATCTGGATTCGCTCACCGGCGCCTTCAATCGCCGCGCTTTCTTCGAGAAGACCGCCGATCTTGCTGATGCGGGGCGGCGCTTTGCCGCGGTGATGTTCGATATCGATCATTTCAAAGACGTCAACGACACCTATGGACACGATGTCGGCGATCAGGTCCTGCGCGTCATCGGTGGCGAGGCGCGCAAGGATAAGGTTGTTCTCGGCCGTCTCGGCGGCGAAGAGTTCGCCCTTGTGCTTGAAGGAACAAGCCTCGACGCCGCGACCCTGTACGCCGAAGAGCTGCGCGACAAGCTTGCGGCGCTATCCTTCGAGACGGCGGGGCAAACGTTCTCGGTCACGGCGAGCTTCGGCGTTGCCGAACGCGCGGCGCAGGAGAGCATCGATCTCTTGCTCAAGCGCGCCGACACTGCGCTCTATCAGGCCAAGCGTGCCGGCCGCAATCGGGTGATCGCGGCCACGGCGCAAGCAAACGAGCAAGAGGCGCAGTGGTCGAACTTGCTGCGCGGCGGCAAGCGGGGCAGGAGCGGTCCGCCTTCGCCATCGGTGCCCGGATCGCCGCAAAACGCCGGAACGCCGGACGAGGCGCGATCAATGGCGGCCGGAAGCATCACCGAGATGAGAGCGCAGCCCGCGGCCGCGCGCGCATTCGTGCTCGATGATGAGCTGCGGATCGCGGCCATGGTCGGCAAGGTTTTGGAAGCCGGCGGGTTCGCGGCGCGAAACTTCACGGCGATACCTCATTTTCTGGCGGAAGTGAAAAGCGGCGCGCCGGAGCTCCTCGTGCTCGACCTATCGCTTGGCGAGTCGAATGTGGTGGAGATCATTCACCGGCTGGAAGCCTGCGGCTACGGCGGCAAGGTGCTCTTGATCAGCGGACGCGACGAGACCACGCTCTGCGAGATCGCGCGGATCGGCGCCAATCACGGGCTTGCGATGTTGCCGCCGCTGAAGAAACCGTTCCGGCCGGCGGACGTCCGTCAACATTTCCTGTTGGGGCAAACGGTGTGGGCAGCGGAGCCTGCGCCGCCGCTTGCCGATCGACTTTATCAAACAGCATCCTGATTGCGGGAAACATTGGTCGTTCCGGCGCGCATTAAAGCGCGAGCCGGAGCCCCTAGTGGTCCGATTCTAACATTCGCATCCGTCTCGGCGCGCTCTCATGCGAATGTTAGAATCAAACGGACCACTAACAAATATTAGTTGCCAGTGCCCCGAACTCGAAGTTCGCACGCAAGGTGCGGCAAGGTCGGTTGCGAACTTCGAGTTCAAAGGGGCACTGGAATTCATATGCATGCTAGTGTCCCTTTTGATACCGAAGTTCGCTCGGTTACGGGCGGCAAGGTAAGGCGAACTTCGGAATCGGGACACTAGTGGAGCTTTGGATTTGACATTGGCTCATGAACGAGGGTTTGGCGGGTAGCGAATGTCAAATCCGCTCCACTAGTCACGGTGCGAAGAACGTCGCCGTGTGGCCCGTACACGGCCAGCGTGATGAGGGTTGTGTACCGCGCGGTCTTTGCGGTTGAGATAGGCAACGATGAGGTTTCCGGTTTCGCGTATGTGGCGCTCCATCTCGCGTCCGGCCGCCTCGGCATTTCGATTTTTGCAAAGCGCCAGAAGTTTGCGGTGGTCGCGCTGCGAGCGCGGTTTATGGCCGAGGTCCTCCCACGCCAGGCGCCAGTAACGCATGAGATTGGCGCGGACGGTCTCGATTGACGCCAGGAAATGCGGCCGGTCAGCGGGTGTGAAAAGCACGGCGTGAAAGGCCGTGTTCAGCCACAGTATTTCTCTGATCCGGGTTTCTTCGTCGAGCTTGTCCAATACCTGTTCCGCCTGAGCGAGATCGTGGTCGGTCATCACCGGCACCGCCCAGCGCGCCATTTGTCCCTCGATCAGACAGCGGTATTCCGTCAGTTCCCATGCGACTTTGGACGACAGCTCGGAGACGACGACACCGCGGTTTTTGATGAAGATGACCAAACCTTCGGCAACGAGCTGCTTGAGCGCTTCGCGCACCGGAATGTGACTGACGCCGAACTCGGCGGCGATGCGGTCCTGACGGAGCGGTGAGCCGGCTTCAAGATCGCCGCAGGCAATCGCGTCGCGCAACGCCTCGGCGATGCCCGCCGGCGTCGCAGGTGCGCGACCCGATTTGTTCGATCGGCGTTTCTTTCGGCTGGAAGCCAAGGTTCGCCCCTCGCTGCACCGGTTTCCACCCGGCATCGGAGTAGCATGACGCTGACGCCGGCGCGAGCGTTTCCGAAGCGCGCGCGCGACCAGCGTGCACGATTGTTGAAAATCATATATGATTTCATATATGATTATTGACAGCCAGGTTCGGCATGTGATGGATTTATGCGGGGCGTCGCGGTACTCGTCGGCGGAACGTAGGGCTTAAATTCTCTACGCACGGTCTAGTTATGCCGTCTTGCAGCGCGGCTGCACGGCGGTTGTCGGGCTTTTTTGCCACTGACGGCTGGATCGAGATCGGCGAGTCTTGGTGGCGCAGGCAAGCAGTCTGCGTCGGGGGCAATGATCATGAACTTGGTGAATGGCGTTAGCGGGCGCGCGGACTGGATTTTGACGTCCCGGTTTGGACGGCTGGCAACGGCGCTGCTGAGCGTTGTCGTTCTTTGCCTTCTGACGACAGTGCTCGAGATCGGCACCGCGACAGAGGCCGAAGCGGCAGGAAATATAAATTGCTGCCCCGCCAACTCGGACTATTCGCCGAATTCGCAAGGTGGTGGCGGCTTCTGTGTTTCGGTTGACCCCAATACGGGCGTAATTAGTCAAACGCCGGCACCCTCGGCATGCAACGTGGCTTTTAACAGTGAAACCCCAGAAACCCAGGCCGCATGGACAGCCGAGTACCACGAGTGGTTTCAAGAACAGGAATGGGCCGTATACGAAAACTACGTCAACCAGCAGCTTACGAACTTTTTTGGTTTCGTTCCTGACTACAGTTTCCTCGTGATTGCAGCGCATGCTGGAATGAAACAAACTTTCGTCGAAAACAATTACGTCGGCGGAGGTTTTCTTGGTTCGTCGCTGCACGACAACGGTGGAATTATAACAACTGGCGGAGCGACCACCCCCGGTATCTCCAGCACTACAGCGAACCTCGGCTTCGAATTCCATGACGTTTACGACGCGAGCCAGGCATTAAGTCTTGGACCGGATCGGCAGCTTTTGTTGGCCGGCTACTTTTTCTACAACAACGAGTACAGTTCGTTTGGCGCTGTGGGGAATGTCAGATCCGACGACTACACCTTTATAGGCGCCGCGGCTTATCGGCAGGGCGGCTTTTACACAATCGGCCAAATCGGCGGTGGCTTCTCACCGAGCAATTTCACCAACGGTGCAACCGGCGCCACTGGCAGTGCGACATCTGGCGGCTTTCTCAGCGATGTGAAGATTGGCTATCAATTCCTCTTGCTCGATCCAAGGCGTGCCGGCTGGGCCCTCGGCCTCGACCTGAGCGGCCACGGCGGTTACCTGGACAACACGCTGGGAGGTTTCACCAGCGCCGGGACAGCCATCGGCAACACCCAGGCGCAATCCGGCCTTGTCGGTGCCGAAGCGAAGCTGCAAGCGGCCATGCCTGGCGGTGGGCTGCTGTGGTCGCCCTATATCGGCGCGACATTCGACGATTGGGTCGGCTTTCACGACGCGACCAATATTCCCGGCGGCGGTGTTATAACGTTGCAGGAAGGCGAGCAGTTCTGGGGCGGCGAGGCCGGGTTGGGCGTGACGTGGCCGAACGGCGTCAATCTAAAAGCGAGCGGCTTTTACAAAGCCAGCTCAACCACCAACTTCAGCGGGGGCACGCTTGCTTTGAACGTGCCGTGGGCAGCGTTCGCCGGCAGCTCTGGAGCGCCTATCCTGGTGAAATAGGTTTGCGGCCGCGAAAAAGGTGGGCGAGCTTCGCAATAGGGCTCGGCACTTTGGTCTGCTGTGTGCATGGCGCGCCCACCCAACAAGCCGCACCGGGTCCGAAGCCTGATGCGTCCTCCGATATCACGCCGGAATTTTATGCGCGCTGGTCGTTGCTGACCGAGCCAAACGCCATCGTGCCGGCAGATGGCTTCACGCTGGCCGGGCGGAAAATGAGTTGTCTTGGCCGGCCGACGG
>DATNNI010000326.1:0-3029 GCA_035601915.1 Xanthobacteraceae bacterium | reverse complement strand
CGCCGCGGTTTGCGGGTGGTCGATCACCGGCTTGGTGGCGAACATGGCGTCGGAGACCGCGAGCCCCTGCACCCGGGCGGCGATGTTCACCGTCTGGCCGAAATAATCGAGCCGGTCATTGAGCATGACGGCAAGGCACGGGCCCTCATGGATGCCGATTTTGAGAATGAGGTCTTCGCGGCGGGTCTCTTGGCCGACGGCGCCGATCGAAGCGCGCATGCGCAAGGCCGCCGCCAGCGCGCGCTCGGGCGACGAGAACGTCGCCATCACCGCGTCGCCGATGGTTTTCACCACCGCGCCGCGCTCGGCCGCGACGATTTCGGTGAGCAAGCGAAAATGTCCGCGCACCAGTTCGTAAGCCACCAGATCGCCGACGCGGGCGTAAAGCTCGGTCGAGCCTTTCAGGTCGGTGAACAGGAAAGTCAGGCTGACGATTTTCAGGCCTTGATCGACCGCCAGCGTGTCGGTGCGATAAAGCTCGCGAAACGTCTGGTTGGTGAAGATGCGCTTCGCGGTCAGATGCGGCCGGCGCTGGCCGACCAGCGCGTCGTATTCTTTGGTCTCAAGCCAGACCACCGGCAGCGCGCGCGTCGCGGTGCGGTTGGCCAGCGTCAGCTCGACCTTTCCGGATTGCAACTGTGTCGTCGTGGTCGGCGCGTGCGTGCCTTCAAAGGCGAGCGAAACCTTCTGCAAAGTCTCAGTGCGCTCCGGCGCGACTTTCAGGTAATGCCCGAAATGCGATACCGGATCGAAAATCAGCACCCATCCCTCGGACACTTCGAGGGCGACGGTAGCGGCTTCGCCGGGTTTGAGCTCGCGCGCGAACAGCGTGAAGTCGGAAATCAGTTTCTTGAGGCCGTCGTCGGACAGGTCGACGGCGGAGCTCCAGAACACGTGCCGGTAATAATCCCAGAGCGGCAGCGTGTCCGGATCGTGCGCGGCGATCTTGCGCACGCGCGGGCTAACGGTGAACACGATCTCCACCAGCTCGTCGAGCGAGACCTCGAAGGAGCGGCCGCACAGCGCGCAGTCGTAGGGCTCGTTATGCACGTCCTGCAGCGTGGTCGTGACGTCGAGTACGCCGCGGCAGGTGGGGCAGAGCACGTCCCAGGACAATTCGAAAATGCCGAGCTGCGCGGCGTGCAGGAACGCAGCGATGGTCTTTTCTTCGTCGAGATGATGCGCGGCGGCAAAAGACAGCACATTGATGCGGGCGAGATCGCCATCGGCGCCGGACGTGACCAGGCGCTCAATCGCCGCCGCGGCGCCGGCATCGGCGCGCCCGCGCAACGCGGCGAACATATTTCGGGTGTCGCTCACGGCTCAGACTTTACGCGAAATTTTCGGCCAAATGATTTCTGTTTCGTCATTGCCGGACTTGATCCGGCAATCCATGCTGCCTTCACATCGGCATGGACCACCGGGTCAAGCCCGGTGGTGACGATGCTGGGATCAAAACAAAAAATACCGCTGCGCCATCGGCAGCACTTCGGCCGGCGCGCAGGTGAGAAGCTCGCCGTCGGCGCGCACCTCGTAAGTCTCCGGATCGACTTCGATCTCGGGGGTGGCGTCGTTATGGATCATGCTTTTCTTCGAGATTTTGCCGCGGGTGTTCTCAACCGCGAACAGTTGCTTTTGAATGCCGAGCTTTTTGCCGAGCCCGGACTTGACGGCGGCTTTCGAGGCGAACACCACCGACGATGCGGTGCGCGCCCGCCCAAAGGCGCCGAACATCGGCCGGTAATGGACCGGCTGCGGCGTCGGGATCGAGGCGTTGGGATCGCCCATCTGGGCGGCGACGATGGTGCCGCCCTTGATGATGCAGTCGGGCTTGACGCCGAAAAACGCCGGCGACCACACGACAAGATCGGCGAGCTTACCCTTCTCCACCGAGCCGATCAGCTTCGACACGCCATGCGCGATGGCCGGATTGATGGTGTATTTGGCGACGTAGCGCTTGACCCGCGCGTTATCGTTATCGCCCTTTTCTTGTTTCAGCCGCCCGCGCTGCTTTTTCATCTTGTCCGCGGTTTGCCAGGTGCGGATGATCACCTCGCCGATCCGGCCCATGGCTTGCGAATCCGACGACATCATCGAGAGCGCGCCGATATCGTGCAGAATATCCTCGGCGGCGATCGTCTCCTTGCGGATCCGGCTTTCGGCGAAAGCGAGATCCTCGGCGATCGACGGATCGAGATGGTGACACACCATCAGCATGTCGAGATGCTCGTCGATGGTGTTCTTGGTGTAGGGCCGCGTCGGGTTGGTCGACGACGGCAGCACGTTTTTCAAGCCGGCCACCTTGATGATATCGGGCGCATGGCCGCCGCCGGCGCCTTCGGTGTGGAAAGCGTGAATGGTCCGGCCCTTGAATGCCTTGATGGTGTCCTCGACGAAGCCGGACTCGTTGAGCGTATCGGTGTGGATCATCACCTGGACGTCGTAATCGTCGGCGACCGACAGGCAGCAATCGATCGCCGCCGGCGTCGTGCCCCAGTCCTCGTGCAGCTTCAGCGCGCAAGCGCCGGCCTTGATCATTTCCTCGAGCGCCGCGGGCCGCGAGGCGTTGCCCTTGCCGGAAATGCCGAGGTTGATCGGGAAGGCATCGAACGACTGAATCATGCGGCCGATATGCCACGGGCCGGGCGTGCAGGTGGTGGCGAAGGTGCCATGCGAGGGGCCGGTGCCGCCGCCGAGCAGCGACGTCACGCCCGACATCAGCGCGTCGTCGATCTGCTGCGGGGAGATGAAATGGATGTGACTGTCGAAGCCGCCGGCGGTGATGATTTTGCCTTCGCCGGCGATGACGTCGGTGCCGGGCCCGACAATGATGGTGACGCCGGGCTGGATGTCAGGATTGCCGGCTTTGCCGATGCCGGAGATTTTTCCGTCCACGATGCCGATATCGGCTTTGACGATGCCCCAATGATCGAGGATCAGTGCGTTGGTGATGACAGTGTCGACCGCGCCTTGCTTGTTGGTAACCTGGCTTTGCCCCATGCCATCGCGAATGACTTTGCCGCCGCCGA
>DATNNI010000325.1:0-3874 GCA_035601915.1 Xanthobacteraceae bacterium | reverse complement strand
TCGCCGCCGGCCATGGCGATCGCCATGGCGTAAGTGCCGGTCTCGATCCGGTCCGGCAGCACTGCATGGCGCGCACCGTGCAGTTTGTCGACGCCCTCGATTTCAATGCGCCCGCTGCCGGCGCCGCTGATGCGCGCGCCCATCTTGTTGAGGCAATCGGCGACATCGCCGATTTCGGGCTCGCGGGCGGCGTTCTCGATCACGGTGGTGCCGCGGGCGAGCGCGGCCGCCATCAATGCGGTGTGCGTGCCGCCGACGGTGACTTTGGGAAAGACGATTTCCGCGCCATGCAGTCCGCGCGGCGCCGACGCCACCACATAACCGCCGTCAATGTCGATGACGGCGCCGAGCCGCGCCAGCGCCATCAGGTGCAGATCGACCGGCCGCGTGCCGATGGCGCAGCCGCCCGGCAGCGACACCCGCGCTTCGCCGATGCGCGCCAGCAGCGGCCCGATCACCCAAAAGCTCGCGCGCATGCGCGACACCAGTTCGTAAGGCGCCGTGGTATCGACGATGTTCGCAGCCGAGATGTGCAGCGTTTGGCCGTGGTCGGCGGTTTCGCCGGCGCGCTTGCCACCCACCATGATGTCGACGCCGTGATTGTTGAGAATGCGCTGCAGCAGCACGACGTCGGCCAGTCGCGGCACGTTGTCGAGGATCAGCATCTCCTCGGTGAGGAGGCTTGCGATCATCAGCGGCAGCGTGGCGTTCTTCGCGCCGGAAATCGGAATCGCGCCCTCAAGCCGCCGGCCGCCGACAATGCGTATGCGGTCCATTCTCACCCCCGCGGGAATCTCCCGCCTCTAGTCCCGGCCGTTACTCGCGGCTTCGATTGCGGCGAAAGTCGGGAGCATGCTCCTTGCGCTCGAGGCCGGGAAGTGTGGCGTCGTCGCTTGGTTTATTTTCCGCGCGGCCGCGCGCCTGCGCCTTGCGGCGCTTGAGGTTTTCCCGCAACGCCGCGGCGAGACGCGCCTTGCGCCTTTGCTGCTGCTCTTCTTTGCCGCGCGCAATCATGCTCGTTTAAGGCAGCGGCAAAATGTGCGGCGCGAACAAGCCGAGCGAAAGGATCGCGAGGCCGGCAGCCCCGAGCGCGCCGGCGAACCACACCAGCGCCATGATGCCGGTAATCACTGCGGCCGAGCACAGCACAATGCCGATCTGAAACGCTGCCGACGCGATTTCGTAATGATGATACTTCGCCGTGGAGACATCGCGGTCTTCCTCCTCGGCGGTGGCGTGGGCCTGGAGTTCCTTACGATCGGCCTCGTAATGCGCGGCGCTGGCGTGCCAAGCCTCGATCTGTTTGTCGATGGCGGCCTTGGCGGCGGGATCGGTCAGCGTTCCGCCGAGCAACTTCGCCTCTTCGGCCGCCGCATTGACCACTGTTTTGCGGATGTCCTTAGCCTGAAAATACGACCAGGTATCGCTCAGCTTAACATTGGCGCTGATGGTTTCGGTCTGCGCGCTTTTGCCGAGCGTTTCCGAGAACGACAGGCACAGCGCGAGAATGGCGATCACCAGCGCAATTCTCTTGTCGTGCCGGCTGACTTCTGCGGTCGCTTCGGCCCCTTCGATTTGTTCGTGCGCGTCTGACATGTTCAGCCCCTCTCGCCCGTCATTCCGGATCGCCGCTTCGCGGCCGCCTCAGGGAGGACGGATAGCACACTTACGCGCGCGGATGGGCGGCGCGGTAAGCCTCGATCAGCCGGTCGGCGTCGACTTCGGTATAAATTTGCGTTGTCGCCAAAGAGGCATGCCCGAGCAGCTCTTGAATGGCGCGCAAGTCGCCACCGCGGGCGAGGAGGTGGGTGGCGAAGGAGTGCCGTAGTGCGTGCGGCGTCGCCGTTTCCGGCAGCCCGAGCGCGCCGCGCATTCGCGCCATCGAAAGCTGCACAATGCGCGGCGACAGCGGCCCGCCCTTGGCGCCGATAAACAGCGGGCCGTCGGCCGGCAGATCGTAGGGACAGATGTCGACAAAGTCTTCGATCAGCTGCCGGACCTGCGGCAGCACCGGGACCATGCGCTGCCGCCGGCCTTTGCCGGTGACGGTGACGGTATCGATCATCCGGGTGAAATCGGCGCGCAATAGCCCGAGCGCTTCGGAAATGCGGAGCCCGCTGCCGTAGAGCAGCGCCAGCACCGCGGCGTCGCGCGCCTGGATCCACGGCTCGGTGTTCGGGTCCGCTAAGTCTGGATCGGCGAGGCGCTTGGCGGAGGCTGCCGGTAGCGGCCGCGGCAAGGTCTTGCCGATCTTCGGGCCGCGCACCGCGGCGAGCGCGCCGGACTTTCCTTTGCCGGCGCGTTCGAGATAGCGCGCGAAGCCGCGCAGGCCAGCGAGCGTGCGCATCAGCGAGCGGCTGCCGACGCCTTGCGATCGCCGCGCCGCGAGGAAGGCGCGCACGTCGGCGGGCGCGAGGCTGGCGAGCGCCTTCAGCGACGGCGACCCGCCAAGGTGCTGTGCTAAGAAGCCGAGGAATTGCACCACGTCGCGCCGGTAGGCTTCGACGGTCTTTGGCGAATAATTGCGCTCGCCGCCGAGCTGAGCGAGCCACGCGCTTAACTCGGCCGCGACGGCGGGGGCGACGAAGCTCAGTTCAACCTTTTTATTCATCGTCCGCTCGTGCCGCATCATCCGCCCCCGCTGCGCGAGGCAGGATAGGAGCGCTGCCTTTCCCCTTCCTAAACCCCCCGGAATCGGCCCACTCTGCCGATGATCCGGAAAAGCTTGCCCTCGGACTGGATCTGAGGCTGGAACCCGGTTTTCCGAAAGATCATGCGCCATTAAATAAGCCCCAACATGCCCAAACGCGTGGTCGATGTCCTCGTCCCGGTCGCCCTCGACCGGGCCTATTCCTACCGGGTGCCGGAGGCGCTTGCGCTCGCCCCCGGCGATATCGTGTCCGTGCCGCTGGGTGCGCGCGAGGCGACCGCGGTGGTCTGGGCCGAGAACGCCAAGCCCAATCCGCGGCTCGACAACCGGCTCAAGGACGTCGAGGAAAAGCTCGACTTGCCGCCGCTCAAGGACGAGCTGCGCGATTTCGTCGACTGGGTGGCGAATTACACCGTCGCCTCGCGCGGCATGGTGCTGCGCATGTGCCTGCGCATGGGAGAGCATCTCGGCGCCGAACGCGAGCGCGTCGGCGTGCGGCTTATCGGCAAAGCGCCCGCGCGCATGACCGCGGCGCGGGGCCGCGTGCTTGAACTTCTTGCCGACGGCGTTATTCGCGGCAAGAGCGACGCGGCGCGCGAGGCCGGCGTCTCCACCGGCGTGATCGACGGCCTGATCGACGAAGGCACGCTGGAGACGCTGGTGCTGCCGCCCGAGCCGGTCGCGGAAAAACCCGACCCGGATTTTGTCGCCACCGATCTCACCGCCGATCAAAACGCCGCCGCCGCCGAGCTGAAAGAGACCATGGCCAAGGGCGGCTATTCGGTGACGCTGCTCGACGGCGTCACCGGCTCCGGCAAGACCGAAGTTTATTTTGAGGCGGTGGCGGATGCGATCCGTACCGGCCGGCAGAGTCTCATCCTGATGCCGGAAATCGCGCTCACCGCGCAATTCCTCGACCGCTTCGCGGCGCGCTTCGGCGTGCGCCCGGCGGAGTGGCATTCGGAAATCTCGCCGCGCAAGCGCGCCCGCACCTGGAAGGCTGTCGCCGACGGCGACGTGGCCGTCGTGGTCGGCGCGCGCTCGGCGTTGTTTCTGCCCTATGCCGATCTCGGTCTCATTATCGTCGATGAGGAGCACGACCAGGCCTACAAGCAGGAGGACGGCGTGCGCTATCATGCCCGCGACATGGCGGTGGTGCGCGGCCACATCGCCCGCATCCCGGTGGTGCTGTCGTCGGCGACGCCGTCGCTCGAAACCGAAGTC
>DATNNI010000324.1:0-22152 GCA_035601915.1 Xanthobacteraceae bacterium | reverse complement strand
GCGCAACCGCGCCAGCGCGCCCTGCCGAGTTTCCGCATGCACAACGATCTTGGCAAGGAGGGAGTCGTAGTAAGGCGGCACGGCGTAACCCGGGTAAAGCATGGTATCGACGCGAACCCCCGGCCCGGCCGGAAGCGTGAGCGCGCTGACCCGGCCGGGCGAGGGCCGAAAATTCTTATCCGGATCCTCGGCATTGATCCGCACTTCGATGGCGGCGCCACGCGCGGTCACGTCCGACTGGGTGCGCTTGAGCGTCTCGCCCTGCGCGATCAGGATCATCTCGCGCACGAGGTCAACGCCGGTGATCATCTCCGTGATCGGATGCTCGACCTGAATGCGGGTATTCATCTCGATAAAGAAGAATTCACCGGTTGCCTCATCGTAGAGATATTCAAGCGTGCCGGCGCCGCGATAGCCGACGCGTTCGGCAAGCCGCGCCGCGGAGGCGCAGAGCGCCAGTCGTGTGGCGTCGTCAAGCGCGGGCGACGGCGCCTCCTCCCAGATCTTTTGGCGCCGGCGCTGCAGCGAGCACTCGCGCTCGAAGAAATGCAGCACGCGCTCACCGTCGCCCATGACCTGCACCTCGATGTGCCGGGCGCGGTTGAGGAACCGCTCGAGATAAAGCGCGCCGCTGCCGAACGCCGCGGTGGCCTCGGCTTGCGCGGTATGAAAATGATGCTCGAACTCGGCCTCGTTCGCGGCAACGCGGATGCCGCGCCCGCCGCCGCCGGCGCTGGCCTTGAGCATGACCGGAAAGCCGATCCGGCGCGCCTCACCCAGCGCATGCGCAAGATCGGCGACTTCGCCTTCGGTTCCGGGCACGATCGGAACGCCGGCCCCTTGTGCGGCGGCGCGCGCCGCCGCCTTGTCGCCCATGGTGCGGATGGTTTCGGCACTCGGGCCGACGAAGACGAGGCCGGCGGCCGCAACGGCGTCGGCAAACGGCGCGTTCTCGGACAAAAATCCGTAGCCGGGATGAATGGCGCCGGCGCCGGTTTGGCGCGCGGCGGCAATAATAGCCTCGCCGTCGAGATAGCTCTTGGCCGCTTGCGGCGGACCGATGCGGACCGCTTCGTCGGCGAAGCGCACCGCGAGGCTATCCTTGTCGGCGTCGCTGAAAACCGCGACCGTGCGCAGCCCAAGCTCCTTGGCGGCGCGGATGACCCGCACCGCGATCTCGCCGCGATTGGCTACCAGAAGCTTGTCGAACACGCGCTAATGTCCTGGTTCCGAAGTTCGCATGACGATGCTGCACCCTGGTTTGCGAACTTCGGAATCAAACGGACACTAGCGTATTGATCTAGTGTGGCTTTGGTTCAGAAGTCCGCGTGACGAGTGTGCGCCGAAAATAACGCGGACTTATGAACCGCCACACTAGCCGGTCTCGATGAGCAGCACGGCATCTCCGGCTTCGACCGGCGCCTCGTTCTCGACCAGAAAGCGCACAACCTTGCCGGACGCGTCGGCGTTGACCTCGGTGAACTGCTTCATCACTTCGATCAAACCGATGACGTCGCCTTCCTCCACGCGATCGCCGGCGTCTTTATACGGCGGCTTGTCCGGCGCCGACCGCCGATAGAAAATTCCCGGCAGCGGACTGAGTACCTGATGCTCCGCCATCCTTGCACCCCTTTCTCGATCGATTAAGCCAGATAGTCCGCGACTGCCGCCTTCACCGCCTGCGCGACGGCGACCGCATTCGGCGTGTCGGAATGGACGCAGATGCAATCGGCGCGGACGGTGACTTTCGCGCCGTTGACCGACTCGGCGACACCCTCTTTCACGGCGCGCAACGCCCGCGCGGCGGCGCGTACCGGATCGACCGGCGGATGCTCCCGCGTGATGATCAGCGTGCCGTCGTCGGCATAGTCGAGATCGGCGTAGTATTCGGAAATGAACTCCAGGCCTTCGGCGGTATAGACCTTTTCGTGCATGGTGCCGGCCATCCCCAGCACCGGCACGTTAAAGACCTTGGCGGCGTCGGCCACCGCCTTCGCCACTTCCGGCGACTTCGCGGCCATGCCGTAGAGCGAGCCGTGCGGCTTGACGTGAAACAGCTCCATCCCCTCACGGCCCAGGAAGCCTTTGAGCGCGCCAACCTGATAAACAATGCTATCGGTCAGTTCCTCGGGTCGCATTTTCATCTCGCGCCGGCCGAATCCCTGCAGATCGGGGAGCGACGGATGCGCACCAACCCTGACGTGGTGCTGCTTCGCCAGCCGCACGGTATGCGCCATGACTGACGGATCGGAGGCGTGAAACCCGCAGGCGACGTTGGCGATGGTGATGTACGGCATCATGCCTTCATCGTCGCCCATTTTGTAAAGGCCGAAGCTTTCGCCCATGTCGCAGTTAATTGCGAGCTTTGCGTTTGACTTGGCGGCCATTCCGTTTGTCTCCTCGTCCCGTAAGCGGGCCAAGATTTATCGCCTGGCGTCGCCCGCATGCCAATTTCGTTTTTCTCTCGGGCCTGTCAGTCCTTCAGCCGCAACATGACGAATTGCCGAAGCTGATCGGCGATCACGGCCAGGATGAGCAGCACGCCGATCGCCACTTCCTGCAGGTAGGACTGGATTTGCGCGAGGTCCATTCCATTCTGGATCAGCCCTATGAATACGGCGCCCAGCACGACGTTGCCGACGCGGCCGATGCCGCCGCGGAGGCTGACCCCGCCGATGACACAGGCGGCGATGGAATCGAGCGGCATCGAGGCGCCGATATTGGCTTCGCCGGTCTCCAGCCGCGCGGTGAGCAGCGCGCCGGCGATCGCAGCCAATAGTCCGCACAGCACATAAGCCATGAAAAGATAGAAGCGCGTGCTGATGCCGGAGAGGCGCGAAGCCTTGATGTTGCCGCCTACGGCATAGAAGTAGCGGCCCATGCGCGTCCAATTGAGCAGAAAGTACATGACGACAAACAGTCCGGCAGTGACATAGACCGGCGACGGAATGTCGAATATGCGGGCGAAGCTGAAAATCGTGCCGAAGGCGTCGGGCATGCCGTAGACCGGCACGCCGCTGGTCAGCGTGAGTGCAATGCCGAAGCTGATCGTCGCCGTGCCGAGCGTCATCATGAACGGCGATACGTTGAACACGGCAACGCCGATGCCGTTGACGACACCGACCAGCGTCCCCGCCCCTACCCCGGCAATAATGCCCAAGGTCAACGTCAACGCGATGGCGTCGGGATGCGCGGCCGCAAGCTGCGCCATGGTCATGGCCGTGATCACCGAGGTGATGGCGATGATTTTGCCGACCGAAAGGTCGAAGCCGCCGGTCAGCAGCGCCAGCATCTGGCCCATGGAAACGATGGCGAGGTAGGTCGCCTGGCGCGCCACGGTAATCAGGTTTTCGCTGGTCAGGAACCGCGGCGACAGCGCGGAGAACACGACGAGCGCGATCACCAGGAGGAACGGCAAGACGCCGATGCGAACGAACAGGCGTTGCAGCTGCACGCTCACTCCGGGCCGGCGCGCTGCGATCCGCTCGGTCATGCCTGCGCCCGTTCGAAGAAATTGGCCAGCACGCGGTCCTGCGTAATCTCTTCCCCCGCAAGTTCGGCGCGCCGCTCGCCACGATACATGACGTAAGTCCGATTGGTGAGGTGGAGAATCTCCGGCAGATCGGACGAGATCAGCAAAATGCCGGCACCGCCCTCGCACAGATCGCGAATGAACTCGTAAATGGCGACGCGCGTGCCGACATCGACGCCGACGGTGGGCTCGTCGAGGATGAACAGCTTGACCGTCGAGACCAGGCCCTTGGCAAGCAGGACTTTCTGCTGATTGCCCCCGGAGAAGCGTTCGAGATCGGCTTCGGTATTGGGCGGCTGCAGATTGAGTCGTCGCGCCAGGTCGCGCACGGTCGTGCGCTCGGCGCCGCGGTCGAGCACGCCGAAATGCGAGAAACGCGTGCCGAGCCACGGCAGCGATACGTTCTCGCGCACACTGCGCGCCATCACCAGCCCTTCCTCCCGTCGATCGGGCGGCAGATAGAACGCGCCGCGGTCGAGCATGCTGCGCACGCTTTGCCCGGTGACGTCGCGGCCGTCGAAAGTGATATTGCCCGAGAGGATACGCTCAAGCCCGAAACAGGCACGGCCGACCTCCGACTTGCCGCAGCCGACGAGGCCGGCGAGGCCGACGACTTCCCCGGCACAGACCTCGAGGTTGAAATCCTTCACGGTGTGCTCGGCAGTGGTGAGGTTTGATATTTCCAGAAGCGGCGCGCCGGGCCGATGCGCGATGTTGGGAAACACCTGGCTGATCACCCGGCCAGTCATCAGTTGCAAGAGCCGTTCGTCGTCGGCATCCGCCACGGCGAGCGTTGCCACGAGTTTGCCGTCGCGGAGCACGGTTATGCGGTCACCGATGCGGCGGATTTCACTCATACGGTGGGTGATATAGATGATGCCGACACCGCGCTTTTTCGCCTGCTCGACCAGGACGAAGAGCCGCTCGGCTTCGCGGTCGGTCAGCGAGGCGGTCGGCTCGTCGAGGATCAGCACCGAGAGCCGGGTACAGAACGCCTTGGCGATCTCCACCATCTGTTGTTCGGCGCGCGTGAGATCGTGCACGCGCCGGCGCGCGCGCAACGGAAAGCCAAGCTCGGCGAGGATCGCTTCGGCGCGGCGATGCAATTCGATCTTGTCGAGGACGCCGTGCCGGGTCACTTCGGCACCAAGAAAAAGGTTTTCCTCGACATTGAGCGTCGGCACCAGGGAGAATTCCTGGAAAACCGCGCTGATGCCGAGCGTGCGCGCGTGATGCACGCCCTGGAGGTCGACCGGTTGTCCGCTGAACTCGAGGCCGCCTTCGGTCGGACGGTGCACGCCGGCGAGGATTTGGATCAGCGTTGACTTGCCGGCGCCGTTCTCGCCGAACAGGACATGGACCTCGCCCGGGTTGAGCTCGAAGTCGACGCGATCGAGCGCGAGCACGCCGGGGAACTGCTTGGACAGGCCGCCGGCCCGTAAAACCGGCGTGGGCACGTTTGCCGCGCCCACGCCTTCTGCTGGCGCCAATGTCGCTGCCGCCAACTCCATTTACGCGTCTCAGATCAATCCAACGTCAATTGACGAGGAAGACAGGCTTCCAGTCCGCGGGCGCGAGCGACGAGGCGTAGTCAAACGAATTGATGTTCGACTTGTCGATCACGTAAATCTTCGGACCGACGTGCTTCAGATAGTCCTTGCCTTCGAGGATGCGTACCGCCTGATCGATCGCGACGCGTCCCTGCACCACCGCCGAATCCGTCGGTGCCGCCAACACCCGGCCGGCTTTGATGTTCTCGTAGACGCCGGGCGTGAAATAATAGGACAGGACCTTGATCTTGTCAGAGAGGTTGCGCTCGCGCAGCAGCTGCACGGCGGCCTCGGTCGTCGGCGAGGTGCCGACAATATATTTGATATTCGGATTGGCCTGCAGCGTGTCCTCGACCAGTTTCAGCTGCACTTCCTTGCCGGTGTCGCCGTATTTAGTAGCGACGACCTTGAGCCCGCTGTCCTTGACGGCATCGTTGAAGCCCTTGTTGCCGGCTTCGACCCAGCCGGCGCCGGGAGGTCCTGGAAACCAGGCGACTTCGACTTCGCCGGCGCTCTTGGGGTTTTGTTTGGCGATATATTCGCCGGCCTTGAAGCCCATGGTCTCGAACGACACCAGAGATTTGGCCGAAAGATCCTTGGACGATATGCCGTTGATCACGTCGATCACCGGAATGTTCTTGTCGTGCAGCCGCTTCACCGTTTCGTTGAGACCGTCAAAGGAGATGGCGCCGATCACCACCGCCTGGGCGCCGTTCGACGCGCAGTCTTCGATCTGGGAAATCTGCTTGCTGAGGTTGGTGTAGCCGCCGGCCTCGACCAGATGCATGGCAACGCCGAGGTCTTTAGCTTCCTCCGACACGCCATAATCGACGGCGAGCCAATAGGCGTCCTTCATGTGCGGGAAGGAAACGCAGATATTCCACTTCTTGTCCGCCTTCTGCAGCGGCGCATACATCACTTCCTTGACGGGGCTGGCCATATCGAAGGGCGGATTGTGCTCTTCAACGGAAAACGGATACCACTTTTTGTCCTGCGCCTGCACGTTCCAGTTTGTGAACGCCAGCAAGGCTCCCGCCGCGAGTGCTCCCGCAGCGACGGCTGTACGCTTCATGTACCCCTCCATTTGATAGTCGTAGGCGAGGCCGTGCCACCTACCCCGCGGCGCATTTGCGGCCGCCCCTCGCCGAGAAAATGATTATCGGCTTAGTGATTTTGGAAAGTCAATTGTGCCCGATAATGCCGGCAGCAGAGACCGTTCAAGCCGGCGCCGCCGCCGCGATCGCGTCAGCGATGGCAACGGTCCGCTGCGCCATGTCGGCGTGCAGCCGTTCCACCATGCGGCCATCGACCTGGATGACGCCCTTGCTTGCGTTTTCCGGCAGTTCGAAAGCGCCGATGACTTTCCGCGCCCAGGCGACCTCGTCGGCGGCCGGCGAAAAAGCTTCGTTGCACGGCGCAATCTGCTGCGGATGAATGAGCGTCTTGCCGTCGAAGCCGAGATCGCGGGCCTGGCAGCATTCCGCGGCAAAGCCCTCGGCGTTGCCGAGTTCGTTATAGACGCCGTCGACGATGTCGATGCCGTAGGCGCGCGCGGCCGCAATGCAGGTCATGAGCCACGGCAGCATCGGCGCCCGGCCGGGCAAAAGGCGCGCGCGTGTGTCCTTGGCGAGATCATTGGTGCCCATGACGAAGCCGGCGAGCCGCGAGCCGGCATCGCGCGCCATCGCGGCAATGTCGCGGGCGTTGAGCATGGCGAGCGGCGTTTCCATCATCGCCCAAATGCCGATCCGCGCTTCGGCGCGCACCCCGACGAGGTGCTTTGCCACCTCGCGCAATGGCTCCGGGCCTGACACTTTCGGCACCAGGATCGCATCGGGATTCGCCGCCGCGACCGCAAGGTCGTCCTGCCACCAAGGCGTATCGAGACCATTGATGCGCACAATGACCTCGCGCCGGCCGAAGCCGCCTTGCTTCAGGGCAGCTATGATCAGCTCGCGCGCTTTGGCCTTGGCGTCGGGCGCCACGGCATCCTCGAGATCGAAAATGACCACGTCGGCCGGAAGCTCACGCGCCTTTTCCATGGCGCGCGCATTCGAGCCGGGCATGTAAAGCAGGCTGCGCCGTGGACGGATGGCCATTGCCTTGCTCCTGACGCCCTCTTGCCTGATGACGCGGCAGCTAAGCCGCCTTGCGCTTGGCGGTGATCAGCTTGCGGTTGATCAGCGCTTCGCCGATCTGAATGGCGTTGAGCGCGGCGCCCTTGCGCAGGTTGTCGGAAACGATCCACATCGACAGCCCGTTCTCGACCGTGGCGTCCTCGCGGATGCGGCTGATGTAAGTCGCGTCCTCGCCCGCCGACTCATACGGCGTCACGTAACCGCCGGGCTCATGCTTGTCGATGACAATGCAGCCCGGCGCATTGCGTAAGATGTCCCGCGCCTCATCAGCCGTGATCGGCTTTTCGAACTCGACATTGACGGCTTCCGAATGGCCGATGAACACCGGCACCCGCACGCAGGTGGCGGTCAGCTTGATCTTGGGATCGAGAATCTTTTTGATCTCGACCACCATCTTCCATTCTTCCTTGGTGTAGCCGTCCTCCATGAACACGTCGATTTCCGGAATGACGTTAAACGCAATGCGCTTGGGGAATTTCTTCGGCACCACCTCGTCGATCTGAAACACCGCCTTGGTCTGCGAGAACAACTCGTCCATGGCATCCTTGCCGGCGCCGGACACCGACTGATAGGTGGCGACGACGACGCGCTTGATGGTGGCGAGATCGTGCAGCGGCTTGAGCGCAACGACAAGCTGCGCGGTCGAGCAGTTGGGATTGGCGATAATGCCACGCTTGCGAAACCCTGTGATCGCCGCGGCGTTGACCTCGGGTACGATCAACGGAACGTCGGAATCGTAGCGCCAGCACGACGAATTATCGATGACGACGGCGCCGGCGGCGGCGATTTTCGGCGACCATTCCTTGGAGACCGCCGAACCGGCCGACATCAGGCAGATATCGACGCCGGAAAAATCGTAGTGCTCGAGCGCTTTGACCTTGAGCGTCCGGTCACCGTAGGAAACTTCGACGCCGAGCGAGCGGCGGGAGGCGAGCGCGACCACTTCGTCGGCCGGGAACGCCCGCTCGGCGAGAATGCCGAGCATCTCACGCCCCACACTGCCGGTCGCGCCGACCACGGCGACCGTATAACCCATTGTTAACTCTCCATTCCACAGGGCGCGCAAAAGCGGCAGCCCGAGCGGTGGTGCGCTTCTAAGCGAGAACGGCGCAAAGCACAACGCCGCCGCGCTGCAATCCGCAGCACCACAAGGTTCTGCCAACCAGTTCTCGGCAATTCGCTATCGTGCCGGACGAAAGCCGGGTACAGTGGCGGCTGTTGAATGGCAATGCGAGGCACCATGCGCGGAATGGTCGTTGGGATTGCGGCGATTGGGATCATTTCGGCGCTGGCCTCGGCCGCCGCCGCGCAGACACCGCCGAACCGACACCGCGCTGTCCTGCAGCGCTCGGCTGCCGGTACGGTGATCCAACCGACGCGCACCATCATCCACAACCCGGATGGCTCCACGACCATCATCACCGTGCCGCGCCGGTCCTATCTCGATCCCGGAACGGAAGTGCCGGTGGGCTATCCGAGTCACCTCGACTACGCGTTCCCGCCGGGCGGTGACCCTGGACAGCCCTATTGGTATTTCGGCCCCGACACGGCGGGTGTCGGCAGCTCACCGCTGGCGCAGCCGTTCTTGCTACCCGGATTCACCAGTTATCCGAGCCCGTACTGACGCGCCTCACGCTCGGCATCACGCCGCTAGTGTCCCGATTCCGAAGTTCGCATGATTATGCGGCGCCCCGGTTTGCGAACTTCGGAATCAAAGGGACACTAGAAATGTGTTGATCTAGTGTGGCTTCGGTTCAGAAGTCCGCACGACGCGCGTGCGGCAAAAATGATGCGGACTTCCGAACCGCCACACTAGCCTTCAGGCCGGGAGACTCTCGAGTTCGCCGATAATCGCTTCGCCCATTTCCGAGGTGCTGACGACTTTCGCGCCATCCGATTTGATGTCGGCGGTGCGCAGCCCCTTGGCGAGAGCAGCGGCAATCGCCTCGTCGATGCGGTCGGCTTCTTTGCCCATATTGAACGAATAGCGCAGCGCCATCGCGAATGACCCGAGCATCGCTATCGGGTTGGCGATACCCTTGCCGGCGATATCGGGCGCCGAGCCATGCACCGGTTCGTACAATGCCTTGCGCCGTTTAGTCTTGGCGTCGACCTCGCCGAGCGAGGCCGACGGCAGCATGCCGAGCGAGCCCGTGAGCATCGCGGCAATGTCCGAGAGCATATCGCCGAACAAATTGTCGGTGACAATGACGTCGAATTGTTTTGGCCAGCGCACAAGCTGCATGCCGCCGGCATCGGCCAGCATGTGTTCAAGCTCTACATCTTTGTAATCGCGGGCATGCACGTCAGCGACGACTTCGCGCCACAGCACCCCGGTCTTCATGACGTTGCGCTTTTCCATCGACGTGACTTTGTTGCGCCGCTTGCGGGCAAGTTCAAAACCGACACGGGCGATGCGCTCGATCTCGTAGGTGTCGTAGATCTGCGTATCGATTGCACGCTTTTGCCCGTTGCCGAGGTCGGTGATGGTTTTGGGTTCGCCGAAATAGACGCCGCCGGTGAGCTCGCGCAGAATAATGATATCGAGCCCTTCGACCGCCTCGCGCTTGAGGCTCGAAGCCTCGGCGAGCGCCGGATAACAGATCGCCGGCCGGATGTTGGCGAACAGGCCTAAATCCTTGCGCAGGCGCAGCAGGCCCGCCTCAGGCCGCACATCGTAGCCGACGTTGTCCCATTTCGGACCGCCGACCGCACCGAAAATGACCGCGTCGGCGGCATGCGCCTTCGCCATGGTCTCTTCGGTAATCGATACCTTATGCGCGTCGTAGCACGAGCCGCCGACCAGGGCTTCGTCGACCTCAAACTTGGCGATACCGGCCTTGGCGAAATAGGCCAGGAGCCGCTTGACCTCGGCCAGGACTTCGGGACCGATGCCATCGCCGGCGAGAAGAAGGAGTTTGTGCGTGGGCATGAATTTCGCCTTATCAAAGAATGCCGGCGAATTGCTACCGCATGATGCGCGCAAGGGAAAGCGGGAACCTTCGAAACCAAATCCCGCCACACGCGAGTAAGAGGTTCTATCATGCGACTGTTGCGTTCCTTCGTTGCGCTTGTGCTGCTCGTCGGATTGAGCGGGAATGCCCCTGAGGAGACGCCTTCACCCGAGGCGCTACAGGCGGCCAGCGAACTCCTCTCGATTCTTTCGGCCGACATGACGAAACAGCTCGCGGCGATGCTGGTCAATGCGTTTTGGCCGGCGATCGAGCAACGAGCGCGGGGTCAAAACATCGACGATGCGACCCTTTCCGACCTGCGCAAGGAGTTCGAGCGCGTTCAGCTCGGTGTTCTCGCCGAG
Organism: Xanthobacteraceae bacterium; assembly: GCA_035601915.1. Classification (GTDB taxonomy): domain Bacteria; phylum Pseudomonadota; class Alphaproteobacteria; order Rhizobiales; family Xanthobacteraceae; genus BOG-931. The sequence goes on along the minus strand of DATNNI010000324.1, from coordinate 11,616 downwards.
GCAATGAAGGGCGCGCCGGCAATTTACGCGCGGCACTTCACCGCTACCGAGCTCAACAACCTCACCGCGTTCTACCGCACGCCGACCGGCGCCAAGACGCTGGTCGAGATGCCGAAAGTGACCGGAGAGTTTGCCGCGTCGCTGATGCCGCACCTGCAGGATATCCAGCAGCAAATGGGCGACGCGTTCGACAGGACGTTGCGGGCGCACGGCTACATTAAGTAAGAAGGGCGGCGCCTCGCGCCGATGCCGCGCCGGACGGCCTTACCACCGCGCGCTTAATTCGTCAGAGGCCGCTGAACCAATTATAGCCCTGATTTTCCCAATAGCCGCCGGCATCGTTGTTCTGCACCCACATTGCAGTGACGTATTTCGGATTTTTGAAACCAAGCTTGGTGGGGATGCGGATCTTGACCGGAAAGCCGTAGGCCCGCGGCAAAGTCTTATGATCGAATTGGAGCGTCAGCTGCGTCTGCGGATGCAGCGCGGTTGGCATGTCGATGGTGTTCGAATAACCCTCAGCGCATTGAAACCAGACATACTTCGAACGCGTGTCGGCGCCGATCAGCTTGAGGAAGTCGGAGAGCCTGACGCCCTGCCACGATCCGATGGCGCTCCAGCCTTCGACACAGACGTGGCGGGTAATTTGTGAAACTTGCGGCAGCTTGTTGAGCTCCGCCAAAGTCCAGGGCTTCTTGTTGTCGACGCGCCCGCCGATTTCGAGCTGCCACTTGTCGCCATCAACATCGGGAGCGTCGTCTTCGCTGTAATAGGCGTTGAACGGGAACGGCCGCGTGATCATGCTTTCCGGGTATTCCGGTGCCAGCGTGTTGGGATTGAACAGCAGGGCCTGGGCGCCATCGTTGAACTCGGAAATGACGCGCAGCACGTTCTCCGAGGCGTCGCCGTCGATAATCTCGCAACCGCTGAGCATGGCGAGCGCGCCGAGGCTTGCGGCACCACGCATGAAAAATCGCCGCGAGGGCTCGGGCAGAAGCTTCGCCGCGTCCTTGATCAGAAGCGCCTTATCCACGCCTGGCTTGGTTTTGTTTGGGCCGGACATCGATCTCTCTTCGCTCGTTCAGCGTCCTAAAATCATGGCGCGCAGCGTCTTCGGCACCAGCACGGCGAGCAGCACATGCACGACCAGGAACGCTACGATCGCGGTCATCGCGGCGAAATGCACATAGCGCGCGGTGTTGTAGCCGCCGAAAAAACTGGTCAACAGATGAAACTGCACCGGTTTCCAGATCGAAAGCCCGGACAGCACGATCACGACGCCGATCGCGAGAATGCCGAGATAAAGAAGCTTCTGCACGGCATTATACATCGAAAGATCGTCATGCGAGAGGTGCCCGCGCAGCGCGACAAAGAGATCGTGCAGCACCTCGCGCGGATATACCGGAAACAGCTTGCGGCGGAAGCGGCCGGATACGATGCCGAGCGTGACGTAAACGATGCCGTTGATCACCAGAAGCCACATCGCCGCGAAGTGCCAAAGCAAAGCGCCGGCAAGCCAGTTGCCGAGCGCGATCTGGTGCGGAAAAGTAAAACCGAACAACGGCGAGGCATCGTAAATCTGCCAGCCCGAGCCGATCATCATCAGCATGGCCAGCGCATTGATCCAATGCGTCACCCGCACCCAAGCCGGATGGATCACGCCGGGCCCGGGCGCGGCGTGTACGGCTAGTGCTGGATGCTCGGCAGCTTGGACGCTCATCGGATCGTTCGTTCGCCTTGTTAAGCTCAATACATTTAGCATCGCGGTGTGCCGGATTCGAGCAAGCGAACCCGGCACACGCGAAAGTGACTAATGCTCTATTTGTCCTTGCTCATGCTGTCTTTGGACATGCTGTCCTTGCTCATGTTGTCCTTGGACATGGAGTCTTTCGACATCGTGTCCTTGGACATCGTGTCCTTTTTCATAGTGTCTTTCTTCATGGTGTCGGTCTTGCTTATGCTGTCTTTCGACATATCGTCGGCGAAAGCGGCCGGCGCGAAGGCGAGCGCGAAACCGACCGTCGCTGCGGCGAGCGACAGGATGGGGCGGGAAGTCTTCATTGCGTAGTCCTCCTTAAGGGGTTCGGTGGCGCTTTCCGAGGCCACCCCCTCTAATTCGCGCCGAGCCGGTCCGCGGTTACATCCGCCGGCCTGGAATGCCGGCCGAAAATCTTGCCGGTCAGTGCGCTACACACAGCAATCACAATTGCGACCGCCACGGCGTGGACCGCGAGATCGGTCGCCGCCGCATCGTACGGATGGAAAAAGTTAAGGAGCGTCGCTGCCGCAGCGGCAACGGCGAGCCCGGCAATCGCAGCGGTAAGGCCGAGATACAGCGGATAGGCGCGCCGCAGCATCACAAATAACAGCGCTGACAGGGGGACCGACAACGCCACAATAAAGACCAGGCAGTCGCGCGCCTCGCCCAGCGTTGCGACATGCGTCTGCGGCGCGAGCCACGTGCGCAGACAACCCACACCGCTCGCGGCGATCCATAATATCGCCGCAGGCAGCGGCAGGGCCGCCCAAACCCGTGACGTGTCCGGCAGACTAAGTTCGAAGGCGGCAAATGCGGCAAAAATGGCGGTTAGCGTCGAACCGATGACGGCGAGCCATAAGTCCGGCGCCGCGGCGAGGCGTTGCCACAGGACGTCGACGTCGGCGAAGGCGGCAAGGCCCGCGGCGATGGCGGCGACCACAGCAAGCCACACGGCCGCGCGCAAACCCGGCCGATGCAATCGCCCGACCGGCTTCAGCTCGGCGGAAAGCCCGCGGATCAATTGGTCATGCGATGTGGAGGTCATGACTCAATCTTGCTCCGCGAACATGCCGCGGAGCGCCTTTAGGCCGCGGTGCAGATTGACTTTCAGTGCGCCTTTGCTCCGGCGCGTTACTATTGCCGCGTCGGCGAGCGACTGATCTTGCAGGACCAGAACCTGAACCGCTTCGCGCTGCCGTTCCGGCAACGTCGCCAACGCCGCGTGCACGCGGCTCGAAGCGGCGGCATCGCGAGCTGAACGCGTTGGGTCCGCACTCTCATCGGCGTAGGACTCGAACGCCAGCTGCGAATGAATCTCGCGCGCCCGCTGCCGGCCGACCCGACGTAACAGATCGATCGATCGCCGCTCGGCAATAATCCGCAGCCATCCGGTGAATGAACGCGCCGGGTCGTAAGTATGCCGCGCCCGATGGATGGTCAAAAGGACGTCCTGGACGACATCGTCGATGTGATCGGGAAGAACACCCTGCCCGCCTGCGAAAATCTTGATGAGAGACACACACTCCCGCAACAGCGCTTCATAAGCTGCCTGATCGCCGGCTTGCGCAGCCGCCATCTGGGCCGAACGGCGCAAATCATCGGCGCTCCGGTTCTGCGGTTCGGCCTTTATCATGCGAAGCTTTCCAACACGGCCGTCGTCCGTGGCCATGAAGGGAAATTGCGGCGGAAGCAACCATCCGTAGCGGGGGAGCGCCATCACGTTCGATTGAAGCCGGCGTGTCATTAACTGTCTCGGCGGGCGCAAAAACTTTGCTTCCGATCTTGCTTCTCTTTCGTCGTCACGGCCCAAACGGTTACAGCGCAAAACAGCGGGCCGGCGCTGCGCCGGCCCGCCCTCGATCGTCGGCCGTTACATCGGCAGCAGGACGGTATCGATGACGTGGATCACGCCGTTCGATTGCAGCACGTCGCCGATGGTGACCATGGCCACGTCGCCCTTGGCATCAGTGACGGTCAGCTTGCCGGGGCCAGCCTGTTTGACGATGAGCCAGTCACCTTCGACGGTTTTGAGCTTCGCTTCGCCCTCGCCGTCCTTGACCGCCTTCATCAGGTTGGATGCCGTCATCCGGCCCGGCACGACGTGATAGGTCAGAACCTTGGTCAACGTCGGCTTGTTTTCCGGCTTGAGCAGAGTGTCGACCGTGCCCGCCGGCAATTTGGCAAAGGCGGCGTTCGTCGGCGCGAACACGGTGAACGGGCCCGGACCCTCGAGAGTTTCGACCAGTCCGGCGGCCTTCACCGCCGCGACCAGAGTTGTGTGGTCCTTCGAATTCACCGCGTTTTGCACGATGTTCTTGGACGGATACATCGGCGCGCCGCCGACATTGACCGTTTTCTCCATTTCGGCCGACACCGGGCCTACGGCGCCGGCGGTCAGCGCCAGAATGGCGGCGGCCGTCAGCAATGCGAAACGCTTGGACATTGGGGAAGCTCCCTGTTTGCTAAGGTTAATAGCCGGCCGCAGGCCGGCGTGACGCAAGACATCGCGGCATTACATCTAGATACGGCCACGGCACCGGAGGGTTTCAGCCGCGTGCTCACGAGCGCGTGAGAACACGCCGCGGGCCGTAGATATTGGCTGGTTTTGCGCGCGCCGCGGCGCTGCGTTATGACCGTGCCGCAACCGATCCCGTGTGAGTAAAAATCAGGACAAATGTCGAAAACCAGTCCCGGCAATTTCTTTGAAGATTTCCGCGTCGGCCGAGTGATCCGGCACGCGACGCCACGCACGCTCACCAGCGGCGACGTCGCGCTCTATAATGGGCTGTTCGGACCGCGCTTTGCCGTCCAATCGTCCGACGTCTTTGCCAAAGCCATCGGCTATCCGCTCGCGCCGATCGACGACCTCCTGGTCTTTCACATCGTCTTCGGCAAGACCGTTCCCGACGTATCTCTCAATGCGGTCGCCAATCTCGGCTATGCGGGGTGTTATTTCCGCCAGCCGGTCTATCCGGGCGATACGCTCACGGCGCTGTCCGAGGTCATCGGCCTGAAGGAAAACTCAAGCCGAAAAACCGGCATCGTCTACGTGCGCACCACCGGGCAAAACCAAGACGGCAATTCAGTCCTGGAATACGTGCGCTGGGTGATGGTGCGCAAACGCGACGAGAACGCGCCCGCGCCGGGCGATCACGTGCCGCGCCTGCCGACCGTGCTGGACCCGAAAGTTCTGGGCGAAGCCTGCCCGCCGATCGACGTTGCCGCTTACGATACCGCGCTGTCCGGCAGCTCCTATCGCTTTGGCGATTATCAGGTCGGCGAACGCATCGACCACGTCGACGGCATCACCGTCGAAGAGGCCGAGCATATGATGGCCACCCGGCTCTATCAGAACACCGCGCGCATCCATTTCAACCAGTTTGTCGAAGGCAAAGGCCGGTTCGGCCGACGGCTGATCTATGGCGGCCACGTCATTTCGCTGGCGCGCACCCTCTCCTTCAATGGCCTGGCGAACGCCTTCCACGTCGCCGCCATTAATGGCGGCCGGCATGTGGCGCCGCTGTTTGCCGGCGGTACCATCTTCGCCTGGTCGGAAGTGCTGGCCAAAGCCGAATTACCGGGGCGAAGCGACGTTGGCGCGTTGCGGCTGCGCACCGTCGCGACACGCGATCGTCCTTGCGAGGATTTTCCGTTGAAATCGGGGGACGATTATGACCCCGCGGTCTTGCTCGATCTCGATTATTGGGTGCTGATGCCGATCTAAAATCCGCCGGCAGGCGAAAGGACGTCGCGGTGCTCCCATCCCCTTGATCCCGCCGGGAGAATTGCGATAGCCGCTTGGCCGGCCAACAGCTTATGTGCCGGCGCGGTAATACAGCGTCGCCAAGGACTGCGTGGCGGTTTAAACTTGCGGCGCACGCGCTAACCGGGAAGCAAAGGGGCGGAGCGGCCATGTCTGCATCTCTGATGACGTCGCGACGATTTGCGCCCCTGTTCTGGTGCCAAGCCTTTTCGGCGTTCGGCGACAACTTTCTCAAAACCGCGCTGGTCTTCCTCATCCTCTTCCGCATCGGCGGCGCCGATTCTGAAGCGCTGATCACGCTCGCCGGCGCGACCTTGATCTTTCCGTTCTTTATCCTCTCAGGTCTCGGCGGCGAACTCGCCGACCGCTACGACAAGGCGCTGGTGGCGCGGCGTCTAAAGCTGGCCGAGATCGCTGTTGCCGCGCTGGCCGTGGCCGGCTTCGCCACACACTCGATCGTCCTGTTGTTCATAGCCGTCGGCTTGTATGGAACGATCGCTTCGTTATTCGGCCCGATCAAATACGGCATCCTGCCCGATCATCTTGCGCGCTCGGAATTGCCGTCGGGCAACGCGCTGGTCGAAGGCGGAACGTTCCTCGCTATCCTCCTCGGCACTATCGTCGCCGGATTGGCCGCAAAGGATGGCGGCGACCCCATTCACTTCGCCTGGCTGATGATGGTGTCGTCGGTGGCCTGCTGGGTAGCGAGCCGATTCATACCGCCGACCGGCGAAGGCGCCCCGAATCTTGCCATCAGGCGCAACATTTTTGCCTCCACCGGCGCGCTGATCAAATACGTCCGCGGCGACAAGCGGCTGTGGTGGGGCGCGCTGGTGACGAGCTGGTTCTGGCTCACCGGCGCCCTTGTCATGTCGCTGTTGCCGCCCATGGTCTCGTTCCATATCGGCGGCAGCGAAGGGGTCGTCACCGTCTTTCTCACCATATTTTCGGTCGCGGTGGCCATCGGCTCCGCCCTTGCTGCGTGGCTCGCCCACGGCCGCATTATCCTTTTGCCGACGTTGGTCGCCGCTGTTCTTTTAGGCTTGTTCTCGATCGACCTCGGCTGGACTTCGTTGGCCATGGCGCCCGCCGCGCACCCGCTCAGCGTCGGCGAGTTCTTCTCGACGCGCTACAGCATCCACGTCGCCATCGATCTTGCCGGCCTTGCGCTGTCAGGCGGCTTGTTCATCGTGCCGGCGTTTTCCGCGGTGCAGGCCTGGGCGGGCGCCGACCACCGCGCCCGCGTCGTCGCTGCGATCAACGTACTCAACGCCGCGTTCATGGTCGCCGGCGCGATCGTTCTCGCGGTGCTGCAAAAGCTCGGCTTCCACGATTCGCTCCTGTTCGTCGTGATCGGCGTCGCTAATCTCGTCGTGGCGGTGATCATCGCCCGCACGCTGCCGACAAGCTGGCTCAACGATCTTCTTTCGATCGTTTTCCGCACGCTCTACCGGCTTGAAGTCACCGGCCTCGAGAACATCGCCAAGGCCGGCGACAACGCCATCATCGCCATGAATCACGTGAGCTTCCTCGATCCGCCAATCGCCATGGCGATTTTGCCCAAGCGGCCTGTGTTTGCCGTCGACGTCGGGATTTCGAAGCGCTGGTGGATTCAGCCGTTCTTGCCTTTCGTGCACACCATGGCGCTCGATCCGCTCAAACCAATGGCTATGCGCGCCGTCATCAACGCCGTGCGCGAAGGCAATATGCTGGTGATCTTCCCCGAAGGCCGCATCACGCTGACCGGCACGCTGATGAAGATCTATGACGGCGCGGCGATGATCGCCGACAAATCCGATGCCATGGTCGTCCCGGTCCGCATCGAAGGGCCGGAGCAAACTGTCTTCAGCCGGTTGCGGAGCACGCAGGTGCGCCGGCGGTGGTTCCCGAAAATCAAGGTGACAATCCTTGAGCCGGTGAAGATGAACGTCAATCCAGAGCTCAAGGGCCGAAGGCGGCGGCAGGCCGCCGGCGCAGCGCTGTACGACGTCATGTCGACCTTGATGTTCCGAACCACGCCGACCGATCGCACCGTCGTCGAGGCGGTGATCGAGGCCGCCCACGTTCATGGCGCCAAATGGCCGGCCATCGAAGATCCGACCAGCGGGGCGCTGACGTACAAACGGCTTTTACAAGCGACCAGGATTCTCGGCGCCAAGCTGATGCCGCTCGCGCCGGAAGGCCGCGCCGTCGGCGTCATGTTGCCCACATCCAACGGCGGCGTGGTGACCGTGCTGGCGCTGATGTCCGGCGGGCGCGTCCCTGCCATGATCAACTTCACTGCCGGCGCCGCCAACGTGCTCGGCGCGTGCCGCGCCGCGCAGGTCGATACCATCCTCACCGCGCACGCCTTCGTCGAAAAAGCGAGATTGGAAAAACTCGTCGCCGCCGTCGAGCCGCACCTGCGCATTGTTTATCTTGAGGACATTCGCAAAACCGTAAGCTTCTCCGACAAGCTCTCCGGCGCGCTACGAGCGAAAAAGCCGCTCGTTAAACGCAAGCCGGACGATTGGGCCGTCATCTTGTTCACCTCCGGAACCGAAGGCGTTCCGAAAGGCGTGGTGCTGTCCCATCGCAACGTGCTCGCCAACGTCGCGCAGGCGGAAGCGCGCATCGACTTCGGCCGCGAAGATCGGCTGTTCATGGCGCTGCCTGTGTTTCACTCATTCGGCTTCATGGGCGGCGTGGTATTACCGCTGATCTCCGGGGTGCCGACCTATCTCTACCCCTCGCCACTGCATTACCGCACGGTGCCCGAATTGGTGTACGGCATTTGCGCGACGTATCTTTTCGGCACCGACACTTTCCTTGCCGGCTATGCGCGCATGGCCAACGCTTACGATTTCCGCTCGCTGCGCTACATCATTTCCGGTGGCGAGGCGGTGAAGGAATCGACGCGCCGAATCTATCTGGAAAAATTCGGGATGCGGATTCTCGAGGGCTATGGCGTGACCGAAACCTCCCCGGTGCTCGCGCTCAACACGCCGATGTTCAACAAGTTCGGCACCGTCGGCCGGCTCCTGCCCGATATGGAGGCGCGCCTGGAGAAGGTCCAAGGCGTCGATGAGGGCGGCCGGCTGTTCGTCAAGGGACCGAACGTGATGCTCGGTTACCTGCGCGCCGATAAGCCCGGCGTGCTCGAGCCGCCCGCCGAGGGCTGGTATGACACCGGCGACATCGTCACCATCGACGACCAGGGTTTCATCGCCATCAAAGGCCGCGCCAAGCGTTTTGCCAAGATCGGCGGCGAGATGATCTCGCTTGCCGCCGTCGAGTCTCTGGCAACCGAGCTGTGGCCCAATTACGTCTCCGCGGTGGTCGCTATTCCCGACGAACGCAAAGGCGAGCGGCTCGTTCTTGTCACCGACAAGCGTTCCGCCACGCGTGCCGATTTCCAGGCCTTTGCGCGCAGCAAGCATGCCTCCGAGCTGATGTCTCCCTCGGAGATCATCATTCTCGACAAATTGCCGCTGCTCGGCTCGGGCAAGCCCGATCTCGTGACCTTGCAGAAATTCGTGCGCGAGCAGGCGGCGGCAAAGGCGGCCGCCGCGGAATAGCTTAGTTCGGAGAATTTTTTGGATTTGACGGCGCGCGGCCGATTAAACGCGGCCGCTGGTGAAATACAACGACGTGAAGCTGCAGGTCGCCGGATCGTCGTAATGCGCCAGGAAGCGTTTCACGAAGCGATCCGCGTTCAATCCCGATCCCAGCAATTTGATGAGGTGAGGACGCAAGGCTTGCAGCTGGGTTTCGCAATTCCAGCGGCGATCCGCGTCGATACTGCCGATCACCGTGAACAACGTGTCGGTTTCCATTTGCACCTGGACGTCGTGGAAGCCGAGCGCGATCATAAACGGCGCTATGTTGCGGCCGATATTGACATCGACCACCGTTGCCATGACGTCGCGAACCTGCCGATCGAAATCGGGGTCGATCGGACAGTGCTCGGTCGCGAAACCGGTATAGTCGCACGACACGATCAAACCACCGGGCTTGGTCACGCGCTTTAGCTCGGCGAGCGCGATCTTCGGTTCTTTGAGCCATTGCAGCAGATATTTGGCCCAGACGACATTGAAGGTGCCGTCGGCGAACGGCAGCTCGAAAACGTCGCCGCGGCGAAAACCGACGTTGCGCAGGCCCTCTTCTCGCGCGCGTTCTTCGGCAAAACCGAGATACTGTTCGCGGACGTCGACGCCGACCACTTTGGCGCGCGGAAACGAGTGGCCAATGAGCCTCGCCATCGAACCTGACCCGCAGCCGATATCCAAAATGCAATCGCCCGGCGCGATCGGCAGATGGCGCAAATGACCTTCGATATTGGCGAGCCTCGCCTGCAACTCGAGCCGCTCGCATTCGCCGTCGCTGTGAATGACATACGGCAACGAAGCTGCGATCGCAGCCTTCTGAGGCGCGAGATCTGCGGCGCGGAGCGCGGCGGCCATTGGCATCGTATTTGCTCCCACCGGCGCGAATTCGAGCAAACAAATATGCGCGACTTCGTGCCAAACAAATATGGGCCCGATTGTTCCCTTGGCCACTTACGTTTTGGTAAAACTACGTAGGCGCAGTTGAGATGCGCTCAATGCCCGGTTGCAAAGCCGCTTGCATTTGCCGCCGCGCGGAAACGAGCTGTAAACCACGTGCTTCCCGTGGCGCGTGCAAAAACGCAAAACGCCGAAGCCGGTGCGCCAAAAAGAGCGGCGCAGGCCCGGTTATCACGTCGGCGCGGCTTGCGACGGTTCGAACGGACCGAGTAACGGCGCGTTAGCCTTGTTTGGTGCGCGCCTGCAACACGCGGTCGACCATCGCACCGGCCTGTCCCAGATAGTTCGCCGGATCGCACAACCGCTCCAGCCCGGCGCGGTCGAGATGCGCGGCGATCTCTGAATTCTCGGCCAGCACATCCGGCAACCGACGCCCGGTCGTGATCGCCCGGCGGCACACATCGTAAACCACGTCATGGGCGCGCTGGCGCCCAAGATGCGGGCCGAGCTCCATCATGACCGCTTCAGAGACAATCAAGCCGTCGGTTCCGTCAAGGTTGGCGCGCATCTTGTTCTCGTCGACGTGCAAACCGTCGAGCACGGTTCGCGTGTGCGCGAGCGCGCCGGCGGTCAGACAAAAAATCTCGGGCAGTACGATCCATTCGATCTCCCACGGGCCGCTGGCGCGTTCGTGATCCTCGACCATGGCGTCGAGCAGCGCGGCCACTTGCTGACGCACGACCGAATTGAGCGCGGTGATGTAGATCGACGAGATCGGATTTCGCTTCTGCGGCATGGTGCTCGAAGAGCCGCGGCCGGAATGAAACGGCTCGAAAACTTCCGCGACCTCGGTCTGCATCAACAGTTTCACGTCGAACGCGAATTTGCCGCAGGTGCCGGCGACCAGGCCGAGGAAGCAACCGACCTCGGCGATGGTGTCGCGCATGGTGTGCCACGCGATCGCGGGCGCGGCGAGCTGCAATTCCTTCATCAATTCGGCTTGCACCTCGAGCCCGCGATCCCCGAGCGAGGCGAGCGTGCCGGCCGCGCCGCCGAATTCGCCGACCAGCACGCGTTCCTTGAGCTGAGCGAGACGCTGGCGATGGCGCTCGAAGCCCGCAAGCAGCGCGGCCATTTTGTAGCCGAAGGTGATCGGCACCGCCTGCTGCAGATTGCTGCGGCCGGCCATCGGCGTGTCGCGGTATTTGCGCGCTAGGCCCGCGAGCGTCGCGCTGATCCGATCGAGGTCGGCTTCGATCAGCGTCAGCGCTTCACGGATTTGCAGCACTGTTGCGGTGTCGGTGACATCTTGCGTCGTCGCGCCCCAATGGCACCATTCACCAAGTCCATCGCGGCAGAGCGCGACGATCTGCTCCACGACCGGCAACACCGGATAGCCGATGCGCGCGGTCTCCGCTTCCAGCTTGGCGAAATCGAGCCGCGCAACGTCGCAATGCCGCACAATCTCCTCGGCGGCGTTCTGCGGGATGATCCCAAGCCGCGCCTGGGCGCGCGCCAGCGCGGCTTCGAAGTCCAGGTATTTCTGCACGCGGTTGCCATCGGAAAACACCCGGCGCATCGGCTCGGTCGAGAAAATGTTGCGGAAAATG
>DATNNI010000323.1:0-9437 GCA_035601915.1 Xanthobacteraceae bacterium | reverse complement strand
TAGATACCAGAGCGGCTCCGCAATAGCATTTCATAATGGCGCAACGCCTTCGAATGTCGTGATACCCACCGAAACGCAGGCGAATAATGAAAGCCGCTGCAACCTTGGTCGATGGCGACGCCAGAACTCCGGCCGGCAGTTTGGGCGGGCTGATGTTGGGGGCTCTCGGTGTTGTCTACGGCGACATCGGCACCAGCCCGCTTTACACGCTGAAAACCGCGCTCGAATGGGCGGGTGGCGCGACACCGGCGGTGGCGATAGGCATGCTCTCGCTGATCATCTGGACGCTGCTGATCACAACTTCGCTGAAATACGTGGCGGTCGTCATGCGCGCCGACAACGATGGCGAGGGCGGCATATTGGCGCTGATGTCACTCCTCGGCATCAAGCATGGCGAGAGGTTCGCTGTGATTGCCATCGGGCTGCTCGGCGCGGCGCTGCTTTACGGAGACGGCGCCATTACTCCCGCGATATCGGTCTTGAGCGCTCTCGAAGGCCTCAAGATCCCGATGCCGAAAATTGCGCCCTACATCGTGCCATTGTCAGCCTTGGTCTTGGTGGGCTTATTTGCGTTGCAGCCGCAAGGCAGCGGTCGGATTGGAAAATTGTTCGGTCCGATAATGGCCGTCTGGTTTGTGACCATTGGAGCGCTTGGATTAGTCGGAATTTTGCAGCATCCGGGCGTGCTCGCGGCCGTCGATCCCCGCTTCGGTTTTGCTTACCTTTTCGGACACGGCTTTACCGGTTTTCTGGTTCTCGGCGCGGTATTTCTTTGCGCGACGGGGGCCGAAGCGCTTTACGCCGACATGGGCCATTTCGGGCCACGCCCGATCCGCTTCGCCTGGTACGGCCTGGTGCTGCCTTGCCTTGTGCTCAACTATGCCGGTCAGACTGCGATTGTGGTCGATGGTGCAGCCGGCCAAGGTGCCAACCCGTTCTTTACGCTTTGCCCGGCCAGCCTTCAGGTTGCGCTGGTTGTGCTGGCTACGATTGCCACCGTGATCGCCAGCCAATCGATTATTAGTGGCGCTTTTTCCATGACCCGGCAGGCGATGCAGTTGGGTCTATGCCCGCGGATGCACATCGTACAGACGTCAGCTACGGGTTACGGTCAAATCTATATCGGCTTCGTCAATTGGACGTTGATGATCCTGACGCTCGGCCTCACGCTCGGTTTTCGTTCGTCGGACAGCCTAGCCGCCGCGTTCGGCATCGCGGTCTCGATGACCATGCTGCTGACATCGATGCTGATGTTCTTGGCGATGCGGGAAATCTGGCACTGGAGCCTCGGGCTGAGTCTGGCGGTGGCCGGATTGTTCGTCATTGTCGATCTGGCTTTCGTCAGTGCCAACATGATGAAGGTGCTGGAAGGCGGCTGGTTTCCGCTGGTGGTCGCCGCGATCATCTTCTTTCTGATGTCGACGTGGTGGAAGGGGCGCCACGCGCTCCTGCGTCAACTTGAAAGGGATACCTATCCGCTATCCGATTTCATCGGTCGGGTGAACACCAAGACGCGCGTGCCGGGCACCGCCGTGTACATGACCAGCCGTCTTGACATTGTGCCTGTGCCGCTCCTGCACAATCTCAAACACAACAAGGTGCTGCACGAGCGAATTGTACTGTTGCGTGTGGTGACCGAGAATATTCCCCGTGTCGCATCGGAACGGCATGTCGAGGTCGCGCATCTCGGCGACAATTTCTACAGTGTCGTCGCGCGTTATGGCTTCGTACAGCAGCCTAACATTCCACAGGCACTTGGCGAATGCCGGGCGCAACAGCTCCACTTTGAAATGATGGATACGTCGTTTTTCGTGGGGCGGGCAATAATTGTGGCCGCCCCGCACTCCCGCATGAGCGCATTCAGGCGTCGGGTGTTTGAAGTGATGCACCGCAATGCGGTGGCCGCGACGGAATTCTTCCGCATACCGCCAAACCGCGTGATCGCGCTTGGCGCGGAAGTCGAGATTTAGCCCATCAGCCGCAATTTCGGCGATTGGCGCTTGATGTCCGAACGTGAACGTTCGCATTCGATCGCCGGGCCGCTTTAGCAAGTGACACAATCATCGCCCCGATGGGTCGGGACGACCGCTTGTGACACAAAGCGGACATTGACCGGCGCTACCACCGGCACAGTCTTCCGTTTTTTTGGCGCCGCGGCCAATAGGCATTCGATAACGCAAGGAGAGATTTATGAAGAAACGCAAGCTCCTGATCGCAGTGATTATGTTCGGGTTGGCATCGGCCGGAATCGCTTGGGCCGATGATCAGCCAGCCAAGCCGACGATTGTTCTCGTCCACGGCGCATGGGCGGATTCTTCAAGCTGGAACGGCGTCGTCGATCTCCTGCTCAAAGACGGCTACACCGTCCGCGCCGTACCGAATACGCTGCGCGGACTTTCCGCCGACGCAGCCGTCGTCGCTACCTATCTCAAATCCGTTCCTGGACCGGTTGTTCTGGCGGGCCATTCATATGGCGGCTCGGTGATCAGTGTTGCTTCCGCCAATGCTCCGAACGTGAAGGCGCTGGTGTATGTCGATGCGTTCGCGCCCGACGCAGGGGAATCCGTTGAGTCAGCACTCGCAAGCGCTCCGCCGCCGCCGCCGGATTTCACGATTGCGGTACCGTTCGCCACACCCGACGGCAATGACGCAGACCTTTACGTCAATGCCAAATACTTCGGAGCGGTATTTGCATCGGCGGAACCGGCGGATGTCGCGGCGCGGTTAGCCGCTACGCAGCGCCCGTTCGCGGCGCGATGTTTGACCGACAAAGCGCCCGAAACCGTGGGGTGGAAGACGATACCGTCCTGGTACGTCATTGGCGACGCCGACAAGGTCATTCCACCCGACATCCAGGCCAAGTTTGCGGCGCGTGCCAAGTCGAAAATCTACCACGTCCCCGGCGGCGACCATCCAAGCATGATCGGGCATCCGGAAGTCGCGGCGGCGGCGATCCGCGACGCCGCGAACGCCGTCTCGCACTAGTATCCCGATTCCGAAGCTCGCATGATCATGCGGCGCTCAGGTTTGCGAACTGCGGAATCAAAGGGACACTAGCTGACATTCGCCGGCGCGGCTTCCGGATTACGGAAGCTCGTCAAAGAACAGAAAGACCGCGGCAATCTTGCCGTGGCACATGGTCTTTGTCGGATTGGCGTCAGGCAGGAGGCAATGATGTCGATTTCTCATATCCAGACACTTCGAACCATGCTCCGCGACGACAAAGGCATCATTTTGCCGGGCGCGCCGAATGCGCTGGCCGCCCGGATCGTCGCCGATCTGGGATTTAAGGCGGTGTACCTCACGGGCGCTGGGCTCACCAACACGTATCTCGGCTTGCCTGACCTCGGGTTCATGGATCTCACTCAGGTGGCCGAGCATGTGATGGCGATCCGTTGTGTGATCGACCTGCCGCTGATCGTCGACATCGACACCGGCTTCGGCAACGCCATCAATGTCACGCATACGGTTCGCGTGCTGGAGCAGGCCGGCGCTAGCGCCATTCAAATCGAGGACCAGCATGCGCCCAAACGCTGCGGTCACTTCGACGGCAAGGAACTGATCTCGCCGGATGAGATGGTGGCCAAGCTGCGCGCTGCGGCCGACACGCGGCGGCACGATCTGGTGATCATCGCCCGCACCGATGCCTGCGCCGTCGAAGGCTTCGAGGCGGCCATTGAGCGGGCCGGCCGCTACATCGAGGCGGGCGCTGACGTCACATTCGTCGAAGCTCCGGAAACCCTCGAAAACCTCAAGGCGATCCCCCGCCGCCTGAACGCACCGCAACTGGTCAACATGGTGCTCGGCGGCAAGACGCCGATTATCGACGCGAAAGCGGCGGCCGAAATGGGATTCAGCCTGGTGCTTTACGCCAACGCCGCCTTGCAGGGAGCCGTGCACGGCATGCAGTCGACGCTGTCGACGCTCAAGGACAAGGGTGTCCTCGATGAGCGCGCCGTCACTTCTTTTGCGGAGCGCCAGCGGCTAGTGGACAAACCGGCTTACGACCGTATGGAGGCCCGCTACGCGGTGCATCCGGTGACCTCTTGAGTTTATCGAAGGACTTCGTCTCCCCGCATGCGGCGAGGGGGAATTGCTTTGCGCTTGAAATGGTCGCCGCCTAAAGTCGCCGCATGGAGCAAATAAGCCTCGACGCCCTCAACGCCGCCGACCGCAAGACATTCACGACGGCGATCGGCGAGGTGATGGAGCTCGCGTCCTGGGTGGCGGAGGAGACGTTCGCCAAGCGGCCGTTCGCCTCTATTGCGTCGCTCTATCAGGCTATGACGGATGCGGTGCGCCACGCCTCGGCCGAGCGCCGCCACGCGCTGATCAACGGCCACCCCGATCTCGCCGGCAAGGCGGCGCGGGAAGGCAACCTTACAGCAGACTCGACAGCCGAGCAGGCCGCCGCCGGGCTCGACGAGCTCAGCGACCAGGAGTTCGCCGATTTCCATCGGCTCAATGACGCCTACCGCGAAAAATTCGCCATGCCGTTTATTGTCTGCGTGCGCCGGCACGGCAAGCAATCGATCCTGCGCGAGTTCGGGCGGCGGCTGAACAACGATGCCGCGGCGGAACAGAAAACGGCGCTCGAAGAAATCTTTCGCATCGCCGCGCTCCGTCTCGATCAGCGCGTGACGGCCGCCGACCGCCTCAAAGTGCACGGGCATCTTTCAACCCATGTACTCGACGCGCACGCCGGTCATCCGGCGCAAGGCGTCGGCATCGAATTGTGCGAGATCACGGGCGCGGGCATTGCGCGCGTCATCAAGCGCGTCGAGACCAATGCCGACGGGCGCACCGATGCGCCGCTTTTTACCGGCATGCCCGTTCCGATCGCGACCTATGAACTGCGTTTTGCCGTGGCGGGCTATTTCGCCAAGGCGCGCGCGCCGATGGCCGACCCGCCGTTTCTCGATGTCGTGCCGGTGCGTTTTGCCGTTGCTGAACCCGAGGGCCGTTATCACGTGCCGCTTCTGGTCACGCCGTGGTCGTATTCGACCTATCGCGGGAGCTGAACACCTTGGCTCTCGGCGCGTTGTTCAGCAAATAACAAGGAGGCGATTTTGGCTGCCGATCCCTATGAAGTCCTGGGGGTGAAAAAAGACGCCTCGCAAAGCGACTTGCAAAAAGCCTATCGGGCGCTGGCGAAGAAGCTGCATCCCGATCTCAACCCCGGCAACAAGCAGGCCGAGGAACGCTTCAAAGAAGTGGCCGCCGCCTACGATCTTCTCGGCGACGAAAAAAAGCGCGCCCGCTTCGATAGCGGCGAGATCGACGCCTCCGGCGCCGAGCGTCCGCAGCAGCGGCAATATTACCGGGACTTTGCCGACGCCGGCTCGCAATATTCGAGCGACGCCGGCTTTGCCGACTTTGCCGACGACGACATTCTCTCTCAGATCTTTCGCGGCCGCGGCCGCGGCGCGGTGAACATGCGCGGCCAGGACCGGCACTATCGGCTCGAGCTCGAATTTCTCGACGCCATCAATGGCGCGACGCAACACATCACGCTGCCGGACGGCGCCTCGCTCGACGTTCGCATTCCCGCCGGCACCCGCGACGGCCAGACACTGCGGCTGCGCGGCAAGGGCGCGCCGGGGATTGGCGAAGGGCCGCCGGGCGATGCTTTGGTCGAGGTCACGGTGCGCCCGCATCGGACGTTTTCCCGCGACGGCGACAACATCCACGTCGAGTTGCCGATTTCGCTGGCCGAGGCCGTGCTCGGCGGCAAAGTCACGGTGCCGACGCCGGCCGGTCCGGTCACCATGACCGTTCCGAAGTGGTCTAACACCGGCGCGGTGCTGCGCTTGAAAGGGAAGGGCGTCGCGCGCGCCGGCGGCGGCAAGGGCGACGAATTGGTCGCGCTCAAGATCGTGCTGCCGGAGAAATCCGACCCGGAGCTTGAAAGTTTCGTCGAAAAATGGGGCGACGGCGGCGCCTACAATCCGCGCCAAGCCATGGAGGTCTGACATGGAAGCGGAAAAATTTGTCGTTCACGCCAGGATCGATTTCCACACACTGGAGACGTGGGTCGAAGCGGGCTGGCTCGTCCCCGGCCATGTCGAGGGCCGCGTGCATTACTCGGAAGTCGATCTCGCCCGCGCGCATCTGATCAACGATCTGTCCGGCTTGGGCGTCAACGAGGCTGGTGTGCCGATCGTCCTTGACCTGGTCGATCAGCTCCACGGCCTTCGCCGTGCGCTGCGCGATGTTTTGGCGGCGAGGAGCGGCGACCCGTCGGACGTCAGGTAGCTCGGATGCCCGAGTTATTGGTCACGCCCGTTTGCGGCGTGTCTTGTTGCTTTTGACGCCGGCATCTGTCGACCGCGCACGTATCATTGTGTCAACGGCGTAGCGCACGCCCTTGGCGATAGCCTCGGGCGAAGGCGGGCCGCTCACGCCAAGGCTTTGGCGCAGCACGCTCATGCCAAACCAGGCTCCCATCAGTTGATCTGCCGCCAGTTCGGGATCGTTGATGGAGAGAAAGCCGCGCGCGGTCAGAGATTTCAGGCAGGCCGCGATCTGTTTCAACAATTCGCCGCGTCCCGCGGTGTAGAACGTGGCCGCCAATTGTGGCTGCTGATCGGCGCCCTCAGCCAGCAGCCGGGTCATTCGGATGACTTCCGGCTGGGTGGCGATCGCCACGACGGTTTCGCCGACTTTGATGAGATGTTCGATCGAAGACTCAAGATCGGGCCCAACCGGCAGGTCCAGCAAATGCATCACCTTGATCTTGCGATCGAACACGGCTGAGAGCAGGGCGGGCTTGTCCTGGAAGTTCGCGTACACCGTCATCTTGGAGACGCAGGCGCGTTCGGCGACCGCATCCATGGTGGTCGCGGCAACGCCGCGCTCGAGAAATAGCGCGTAGGCCGCATCCAGAATGGCTTCGAGCTTGGCAAGATCACGAGGCCGGCCGCGACCGCCGCGTTTGCGCTCCCCCGCCATCACTCACTCGTGACTTTAATTATCGGACACATACGTCCACATATTAATTATCTGGACGACGAAGTACAATAATTAGGAGGTTCATCATGCCCAAGGACACCATGCTCAAGAACAATAAGCCCAAATACTTCCATACCATCGCCGCGGTTGCGGTCGCCAGCGCCGGCATTGTGCTGGCAAGCGTGAGCCCTTCGCTGGCTTGCTATGCGACGGCGACCCCGTGCTTCGAGGCGCCGATGCCGGACGCGGCGGAACCGGCTCCGGCCGCGCATGGTGGCGCGAGGCTTTACAACATGGTGCCGGGCGGATCGGCAACGTTTTCGCCCGGGCCATCGCATCGGGCCCCGCAACACGATCGTGCAACTTCAAGCTCGAAGTAGCTTGAAGAACGGCCTGGACACCGCTCCGCCCGAGCAGGGGCCGCACTTAACATCGAATTGAGGCGAGGCTACAGGCCTCGCCTCCAATCTCTCCGATCTGCTTTGCCCAACAACAAGAGGAGCGCGGTATGACGCTTAGCTCAACGCTTTCGCAACGGCCGGCCAACCCCATTGGCGAGTCCGAAATCTCAACGCGGCACGCCATAGCAGTGCCGCCGCAAACACGACCAACCGAGCCCGCCGGCGACGATTTTCTGCTGCCGCTGTTGGACGTCGCGCGCCACGTCAACACCTACGCCGACGCGGTAGCGCGGGCCCACGGATTGACGCAGTCGCAGCTCATCGTCATGGCGCGGCTCGACCTAGACCCGCATCTATCGCTGGACGAGCTTGCGGCGCTTGCCGGAGTGACGCGGACGGCGTTGGCCGGCTTGATTGATAGTCTCGAAACGTTCGGCATGGTCGAGCGCCGCTGCGATGCTGCCGCCCGGGGGACCCGGCTGCGATTGACGCCGGGAGCCGCGCCTTTATTGAACGACATCAAGCTTCTTCGCGCCAACCTGCAGCGCCTCGCGACCAGCGGAGTCAACCCCGTCGTTCTGAAAACCATGGTTTGCGGCCTGCGCCGAACCGACGAATTGTTTCGTGGCGTTGATCACATCGCCTTTGCTTGACGTTTTTTTCAGGCGAAGAAGCGGTCGATCAGCACGCTGATGCCCACGCCGGCCAGTGCCGCGGCGACGCCGATTAACACCGTCTCGAACACGGTGCGAATTGGATCGTGGCCGCCGACGCGCGCACGCCCGACGCCGAGCCCGACCAACAAAAGTATCGTCACGACCGCCGAAACTATTCTGGCCTGAGCGACCGGAAGGATTACGAACGGCACGATCGGGACCGCGGCGGCGAGGAAATCCGCAAACAGCATCCACAATGCTTGTTCGACGGGATTAAGCGGCGTATCGGCCGCGCCGTCGAGAGCCAGCCATAATCCGCCGGCCGCGGCTGGGTTGTTTCTGACGGCGGCAGTCAGCGCATCCGCTTGCTGCGGCGAAAGCCCCGCCTTGGCCAGGCGGGGCGGCAGCGACGCGGCGGCTTCTGCTACTGAAGGCGCCGACAACCGGGACGCCTTGGCCTTATCCCGTGTCGTCTCAATGTCGAGATAGGCCCCCGCCATCATGGAGACGGCGGCAGCCACCGCGCCGGAAGCGCCGGCGATCAGAACGGTCTTGGGATTGCTCGTCGTCGCGGCGACACCAAAGATCAGGCCGAAGATGGAAACGGTGCCGTCTTCCATGCCGAACACGATGGTGCCCGCCGAATTTTGGAACGAGTGATGGAGCCGCTGTAACATCGCGCCGAATTTCATAATCTTGGTCCCTCTTTCCGCGCCCGGCCTGGCAGGCGGGCCGGAGTTTCCCCGATGCCCTCGTCGATGCTAAGACCGTCCATTAAGCCGCCTCGCTTTACCGCGTCGGCCAATCGGCCGGACTGTTATCGGCCGGTGCGGATCAAATAACAGGGAGAGCCGCCAGTGAATACCGCCACGCGTCCGTTGTCTGAAATTCTGCCCAAGGAAATGAACGAGCTGCGCGTGCGGCCGCTGTTCACGCTCCTGCTCGCAGTCGATCCGCCGATCGTGGTCGGCAAGACGCCCGGCGCCGATCGCCGGGTCGGTGTGATCACCGGCGGCCGCTTCGCCGGCGAACGGCTGTCCGGCACGCTGTTTCCCGGCGGCGGCAGCGACTGGCAATCCATCCGGCCCGGCGACGGCGCCTGGCTGATCAATGTCCGCATTGTGCTCAAGACCGACGAGGGCGCCATCATCGGCATGCCCTATACCGGCATCCGGCAAGGGCCGAAGGAAGTGCTCGACCGCATCGCCCGCGGCGAAGTGGTCAAGGCCACCGATTATTATCTGCGCATCTCCGCGACGTTCGAAACCGCGTCCGAGAAGTACGGCTGGCTCAACAACGTCATCAGCATCGGCGTCGGCCACCGGCTGCCGGAAGGGCCGATCTATCAGATGTTCGAAGTGCTGTAGCGTCGGCGGGCTATTTCGGCCGAGAGGAAGCCACCCATGGTCGCCTATGTCGTGTTCACGCG
>DATNNI010000322.1:0-2944 GCA_035601915.1 Xanthobacteraceae bacterium | reverse complement strand
GCGACTTCGTTGCGACGGGCAAGCGTGAGGATCAGCATGCGCACAATGTGTCCCATGGGAAATGGCTCTTTGTGGCAGGCTTTCCAAAGCCATCGCAATTCATCGTCGGTAAGCTTCCGTTTGCGTTTGTTGCGGTTTGATGCCGTCGCAAGGCGAGCTTTGAAGCCTGCCCTTCGCGACACACCAATTGAAGAATGACGCCATGACCCGAAGCCTACGCGCGGCGGCTTGCGGATGGCTCTTGGCGATGGGATCGAGATAGGCCGACACGTCCGCCTTCGCGATCTCGCTCAGCCGACGCTTGCCCCATCGCGGTTCAAGCTCGTTGGTGTAGAGCTTTTGCACACGGTCGGCAGTCGATGATCGCCAGCCTTTGCGATCCCGCGCCTTTGGTTTTGGTGCCCTCTGCCACTCGCCCCACGCCGTAGTGAACAGTGCATCCGGGTCGATGCCGGCGGCGGTCTTGCGGCGTGCTTCTGCCTTGTCTGCCGCCGGATTTTGGCCGTTCGCGATCTCCAGCTTTCGCTTGCTCGCGATGTCCCTCGCGGCGGCCAGCTTCAACTCGCTGGTATATGGGCCTAGCGTGAGCTTGTAGGGTCTGCCCGCGATCTCATAGCGCAACACGTACGACCATCCCAAGGCCGCGCACGGCACTCCGACCGTCGCTGTCGCGCAGTTCGTAGCGCGCCGCTTCTGGATCGAAGCCGGCGGCCCGCATGGCCCTCGCTGGATCGGCTGCAACCTTCTCTGACAGTACCGGCAACTTCCGCATAGCCGCCTCGGGGGTAAGCCCGGGGTAAGGAAACCCCGCGTCTACCGCGTTAGATGACGTGATCCACGCCAACTAACAAGAACCAACGAAAGTATTGATATAACGTGGTAAACGTGCTCTTTTTGATAGTCGTCGTTAGTTAGTGTTGTACCCCTATCCGGTATTCGTAATGACGGGGTCACAGGTTCGAGTCCTGTTTGCGGCACCAGCACTTAGCAAAAAATCAGGGTGTGGAGAAATGAGCCGGGGACGGTTCGGGGACGGCAGCGAACTTGAAATAATTTCGGCCAACTGCGTTGACACACAACGGCTAACGGGACTAAGCCAAAGTCAGTTCTCGCGGCCCGCCCTCCTGGTGCCCGTTGAAAGCCGTTTCGTTCTGATGGCCGCTTCGATGGGATGCCGGCTCTGCCGGTAAGTGGCGATAGACCCGCGCAATGCCTCCCGAGATGCCGCTCCCCCTCGGCACGGGAATGAAGGCCAGTCGCACATGCAAGGCGATGGGTAACTCCAATTTTGGAGTGCCGTCGCCATGGCTTCTGAAACCGAAACCTATCTGAAAACCAATCAAGTCCGTGAACGCTACGGCAATTGTAGCGCGATGTGGATCGAACGCCGCATGAAAGACAGCGGCTTTCCGCAGCCTGTCTATTTCGGCGTGCTGCGCTTCTGGCGTGTGTCCGATCTTGTCGTGTGGGATGCCGAGCAGATTAAGGCCGCACCGAAGCCGGCTCACGACATCAGTCCCGCTCACACGCCGCAGGCCCGTGCGAAGGCGCGTCGGACGAAGGAAGAGGGAAACAGGTATATTGTAGGTAGCAAAATGCCGACGTTCGCGAGCGAGCAAACGCAAACGAGTACGCGCCGTCCGCACGCGCTGCCGTTGCTCTCGCCCCGTGGCGATCTCGCTCGGGCACTCGTCGAGCAGCAAGCGCTCTGGAAAGTGAAGGGCGCTGTCGCCTCTGATGCCTGCCAATGCTGTACGGGAGGGAGCACGACCTTGCCAAGGTCGGGGTCGAGGGTTCGAATCCCTTCGCCCGCTCCAGTGATTTCTTCAATGAAATTAATTGGATGCGACGCATCTTAGGTCACGAATAAGGCTCCAGATTCCCTCTCTGGGGGAACACTTGGGGGAACAAAAGCCGTTCCCCGGAGCCTAAAACGATACAGCAACAAGCCATCCCCAACCGTATTGACGACCTCGCCGGGTCGCTTATATGAAGCTGATCAGCCCGGTCCTAAACGGGCAAAACAGGTGACCCGGCAGCAGGGTCACGGTCCTACCGGGCCGCCCGGTAGCATCACGGCATAGGCACTGCCCATCTTCCCGGGCAATCGTCCGCGTCACCTTTCGCGGTCGGGACCTCTTCGAGCAAAGCTCGGAAAGGTCAAAGCCATGCCTACCGAAAACCCGCCTTCAAAGTTCCTGACTGCCAAGCAAGCCCGCGCACGCTACGGCGGCGTGAGCAATATGTGGTTGCACCGTATGTTGAAGGACAAGAAGAGCGGATTCCCCGCCCCGGTCCGCCTCAACAAATCTGCTGATCCTGATCAGGCTATGCGCCATTGGCTTGTCGCCGATCTCGACGCTTGGGATGCAACACGCATCGCCGAGGTGCAGTCATGACCCGGCTTCACAAGGTCGCCGAGCCATCCCAGCCCGTATTCCTAACCAGAGATACCCTGCTCGCCCGATACGACGGGCGGTCGCGGATGTGGCTGCACCGTCGCATCAAGAGCGACGGCTAATTTCCTTGCCAAGGTCGGGGTCGAGGGTTCGAATCCCTTCGCCCGCTCCAGTTTTTTCAAGGTGTTAGCAGTTCCCCGCAAGGGGGCTGCCTTTGCCTAGCGATATCGTAGAGCGGGTAGATCCTGTCTTCTTTTCGGATCCAATGACGGCGGCGATGAAAGCTCTGGGCATAACCTGATGCGCCTCCGCTGCGGTCAGGAAGCCCGGAAGCGAGCGGCCAAAGAACAGGCTGGCCTCGAAACCGGCGCTCCGCATACCGCTTGTCGCGGGACGATCCATGACGAGTCACGGACTGGCAGCGCAATCCGCAGCCAGTAAAAAAGCCTGCTGTTCGGCAGGGCCGTTGTTCAATCGATGTTCCGTGCAATGGCGAGCCTCGAATCCTTCGACGCCAGACTACATGTAATAACGGAATGAGGTTG
>DATNNI010000321.1:0-8875 GCA_035601915.1 Xanthobacteraceae bacterium | reverse complement strand
CGGCGCGCACGTGAGCGGGAAATTTTCCAGCCCTATCACGACGCCATTGCCGCCGCGCTTGAGCAACGCCGGCAGGGGAATGCGCCGGCGGCGCTAATCGCGCTGCACAGCTTCACGCCGGTGTTCAAGGCCGCGGAACGGCCGTGGCACGCGGCGCTCCTTTATCATCGCGATCCGCGGCTTGCGCGCGCGCTGATCGCTTTGCTGCGCAACGAAGCCGGACTCACTATCGGAGACAACGAACCCTATTTCGTCAGCGACGCGACCGATTACACCATTCCGGTCCACGGCGAGCGCCGCAATATTCCGCATGCGCTGATCGAAATCCGCCAGGATTTGATCGCGGAAGAAAACGGCCAGCGCGAATGGGCGCAGCGCCTCGCGCCCATATTGCCCGAGGCTTATCGCACCCTCCGGTGAAGGCGCGATCTACGGCCCCCAGTTAGATTGTACTGTTCATAATGTACAACCTCTGATAGCCTCCCCGCCGGGGAGCAGGGGCATGCGCGGGCTTTCGCAATTCTGCGATCGCAATGAGTGGCGTCAGAACACTCACTCCGGCCGCGGCATTTGCCGCCGCGGATCGCCGGTTATCGCGATGCTCTTGTTGGCCGGCTGCTCGCTGGCGCCGGTGATCGCGGAAAACACGCTCGACTACAACACCGCCGTCGAGACGGTGACCAACGGCGTTTTGGTCTCCAACATTTTGCGCGCCCGCGATGGCGCTCCGCTGTATTTTTCCGATTTGTCGCAAATCCGCGGCGCGGTGCAGCTCAGCTTGCAGGCGCAAACCACGCTGCCCTACGGTCCGGCGTTTCCCGCCGCTGCCGGAGCCTCGGCGCAAGGCGGGCCGCTCGCCGTCAGCAGCCAGCCCGGCTTCGACGTCGCGCCGCTGAACACCAAGAAGTTTGCCGAAGGCATGCTCGAAGGCATCGATGTAAAGGTTTTTGCTTATTTCATTCAGCGCCACATCGATCCCAAGGTCTTTCTCAACCTCGTCGTCAGCCGGGTCGAGCTCTATCGCAAGTCCGACAAAAATCTCGTCCGCACTTGCACGGCTGAATTCCAAAAGAATGGCACCTCGTGCGTGGCTGAAGTCATTGCTTCGTGGACCGCCGACGGCGCGATTGCTCCCAGGATAGGCGAGCTTCCCGAAAAAGACGACGTCGGCCCTCCCATACCGGCCGAACTCTTCAGCAAACAGAACAACGTCGTCGCCAGCCTGGTGCAAAGCGACGCGGCCAACATCGACGTTAAAAAATCCGGCGACAGCTACCAGCTCTCGAAGTCGAGCGTGAAATACGTGCTTTGTGTCGCGGCCGGACCGCACCGCGGCTACATAGCCGTCGGTCTCGCCTCACCCGGCGCCACCAAAGATCCGATCAAGCCACCGGTACCGAAATCAAACGGCAATTGCGGCGGGCCGTCGCCCGATCCTTATCGATACGTGATCTATATCCGCTCAGTCGAGGCGGTCTTTTATTATCTCGGCATCCTCCTGAACACCGAGCAGCCTCCAATACCTTTCCATATTTACGATCATCCGGTCGATGAGGCGCGCTTCCATACCGATTACAGGGGCCGATCTTATTTCGTACGCGAAGCCGCAACCGGCGATCCGACCATTACAATATTGGCGATCTTGAATGACCTTTTGAACTTGAACCGGGACGCCGAGGAAATCCCAAGCACCAAAACCGTCGCGACCGCGCCGTAATCGCCGCGGCTCCACATAAACGCCGCACAGGATGGAGGAGATCGCATGGAAGCCAGGACGCAAACGAAAATACGCAATGCCGTCAAGAAAATTCGCGCCGACATGGAGAAAGACCCCGAAATACGCAAGCAAGCCGCGCAAAATCACATCCGGGTTTTGGCGGAACGAGGCGGCTTGAGTCTGCCGGAAATCATCGCGGCCCATGACATGTGGTGCGCAGGCACCACCGGTACCTGCCCGCAGGCGCTCAGCATGGCCGGATAGCGCCGATGCGGCGATCGTATGAGCTGCGCCGGCGACATCCGCGAGCGCTACCATCGGGCGCTTCTCAAAGTTCGCATTGAACTCGGCGATGACCGACGCGTCGTGGAATTCCGCGACGGCGCGGTTTGCTGGACGTTGTTTGCTTGCGGCCGCCGGCCGATGCCCGATCAGGGATGGAAAATCCACATCGCCTCGTCCATTCGCGACGCGCCGCGCCTGTTTGCGGACGTAGTGCCCGCGCTGGTCGCAAGCGGCTGCACGTTCAAAATGCCGGCATCCATCGATGACGCCGTTACCATTAATTCCGGACGGGCCGGACGGACGCTGATCGGCAAGATCGTGACGGTTTATCCCGGCGACGAGGGTGAAGTGCCAGGACTCGCCGCCGCCCTTGATCGGATCTGGCAGTCGGGAGAAGCGCCCGAAATCCTGACCGATCTTCGCCTGCGGCCGGAAAGCGCCATCTACATTCGCTTCGGCGCATTCAAATTCGCCGCGGTCGTTGCGGATGCGCATGGTCTTTATCATCCGGCCGTGCGCCACCCCGGCGGCACCGTCGTGCCGGATGAGCGCCGCCTTGATGGAATGCAGCCAGATTGGGCGATATCGCCGATTGAGCGCGCGCAGCCGGTGGAGAAGGCAGGCGAGCGCGAGCTGACCATTTGCGATCGCCGTTATCTTTTGCTTGGCAGGCTGCAATCGGCGCCGAAGGGCGACACCTTTCTCGCCGCCAGCGAGGATTTCGCGAAAACATACGTGGTCAAGATCGCCCGGCGCGGCGTCGCCGAAAACGCCGCCGGCGTCGATTGCCGCGCGCGGCTGAAAAACGAAAGCCGGTTTCTGGAGTTTTTGGCGGCTTGCAATTTCAAATGTCCGCGGCTCGTCGCCTCGGATGAAAGCGCCATCGTCGTTGAAGACATCGATGGCATTGCGCTGTACGAATTACCGCGCGACCAAATCGGCGGCGCTGTCACACGGCTCGCTACTGCCGTCGCCGAACTGCATCGGCGGGGCGTGGTTCACCGCGATCTGAAATTGTCGAACGCCATCCTTGCGAAGACTGACGTTTATCTGCTGGATTTCGAGTTATCGGCATTCCGCGGAGCCGTGGACGCCCCGAGCGGCGGCACGCCGGGCCACATGCCGCCGGAACGGGACAACGCGCCGGCCGCGTTCGCTACCGATATCTTTGCGCTCGGCGTGAGCCTGGCGCATGCCGGCTTGGGCGTGGATCCCGCTACGCTTGCGCCCGGCGCCGGCCGCCTGCGCGCGCTGCTCAAGTCCACTGGACACACGCGCATTGCGCAGATCGTCGCTGCGGCAATGCACGCCAATCCGCAAAAGCGCCCTACGGCGCACGAACTGACAAAGCGATTAGCGCAACTGCCGGACGCCTGGCCCGCATCTTTCGAAAGCCGCCAAGCGCCGGCACACGCGCCTGACGCAAAGCTTAAAGCGCGCCGGTGGCGGAAAATCACCGAGCCCGCGAACGCATCGGCAAAGCTTGTCAAAAGCCGCTCGGAGCAATCGATGCCGATTGCGCCCGCGCCCGGTCCCTCCCCGCATGCCATCGCCTCCGGCCTCGCCGGCAACATCCTCGGTCTCGCGGCCATCGACTTCGCAGCGGGACGCTCCGGTTTTGACGGCGTCATACTTGCCGCCGCCGAGACGCTGGCGCGCGATGTCAAAGAGAGTGCGGCGCTCGGCTTCTTTACCGGCCAAGCCGGAATAGCCTTCGTGCTGGCGCTGGTCGGACAAAAGTACGCGCGGAACGACTTGTGTGCCGCCGGCCGCCGGCTTTTCCTCGCAGCCGCAGGAAACATCGTCGAACTTGATCTTTTCTCCGGCGCTGCGGGAATTGTGTGGAGCGCCTGTGTTCTTGCTGCGGTGTTGCAATCCGAATGGCCGTTGCGCGCGGCGGAACCGGCCGCCCACAGATTGACACGGAGCGTAAACGAAAAGCACGGCGTGCCGGTGTGGGCCTCGGCCGGCGACGTTACTGGGGACGACGCCGCCAAAGACGCGCATCTCGGCGCGGCGCATGGCGCGGCCGGAATTGCGCTATCGCTTGCGGTTTGGGGCGGTCATGCTGGCTGCGCGCGTTCGCTTGATCTTGCCCGTGAGACTTTTCTTCGCCTGTTTCAAAGCGGCCGCACCGCCGATAGAGCGGCGCTGCGCTACAAATTGGGTTTGGAAGGAGGCGCCAGCGGCGGAACCTGGTGCCACGGCTCAGCCGGCTATTTGTGGTGCATGCTGCACGCCTTCGGCGATCAATCTTCACTGCGCGCGCCGATCGATTGGGCGATGCGCGCACTATTGGACACGCCGTTACTCGCCGATCCCGGCTATTGTCACGGCATGGCCGGGCAACTCGATATGTGGAGCTTGCTCGCCCAATACCCGCGTCTTGCAGATATCGCCGGACGGCGCGCGGCGCTCGCCGCGCAACTCCTCGAACAACTTGGCGTCCGCGCTGACGACGGATGGGCATGGCCCGCGGACGAGCCCGATCAGACACGTCCCGCGCTTTGGAGCGGGACGCTGGGCCCGGCCTGCGCGCTGGCGCTTTTCCAGCGCTGCCACGGCGATACGCTTTTTTGCCGCCAAACGCTGACTCGCATCTTCGCGCCTCAATAACGCGCGCCGGGCCGAACGAGCGCCGGCGATCGGCGTTAGAGTTCCGTGGACGTAGCGGCATCACGGCCTCTTGCCAAAAGCGGCACTGGAGGGATGATGCTTGTCGTCCCGGCGGCGGCGGTCGCGTCAAAACATCCCGGGGAGGAATGCATGTCGAAGCTCACGCAAAGCTACGTTCATGGCGTGTCGATGACGCCGCTGATCGGCGAGACCATTGGCGTGCATTTCGACAAGGTGGCGGCGCGCTTTGCCGACCGCGACGCGCTGATTGTGCGGCAGCAAAATATCCGCTGGACTTACGGCGAGCTTAAAGAAAAAACCGACGCGCTGGCCGCCGGCCTTCTGGCGCTCGGACTTTCACCCGGCGACCGCGTCGGCATCTGGTCGCCGAACAATGCCGAATGGGTCGTCACCCAATTCGCCACTGCCAAAGCCGGCCTCATTCTCGTCAACATCAATCCGGCCTACCGGCTTTCCGAGCTCGATTACGTGTTCAACAAGGTCGGCTGCAAGGCGCTCATTACCGCCGACAGTTTCAAGACCAGCGACTATGTCGGCATGCTGCGCGAGCTCGCGCCGGAAATCGAGCGAAGCGCGCCCGGCCGGCTGCAATCAAGGCGGCTGCCCACGCTCACCACGCTTATTCGCATCGGCGATGACGAGAAGCGCGGCTTTCTTCGCTTTGCCGACGTGCTCGGCATGGGCGGCGAGCGCCACCGCGCGCTACTCACCGAACTTGCCGGCAAGCTGCAGTTCGACGATCCGATCAACATCCAGTTCACCAGCGGCACCACCGGCGCGCCGAAGGGCGCTACGCTCACCCACCACAACATCCTCAACAACGGCTATTTCATCGGCGAGGCGCTGCGGCTTTCCGACCGCGACCGCGTCTGCATTCCGGTGCCGCTCTATCACTGCTTCGGCATGGTGCTTGGCAATCTCGCCTGCATCACGCATGGCGCCGCCATGGTCTATCCCTCCGAGGGATTCGATCCGCTGTTGACGCTGCAAGCGGTTGAAGCCGAGCGCTGCACCGCGCTCTACGGCGTACCCACAATGTTCGTTGCTGAGCTCGGCCATCCCGAATTTTCCAGCTTCGATTTGTCCTCGCTACGCACCGGCATCATGGCCGGCTCGCCCTGCCCGATCGAAGTGATGAAGCGTTGCGTAGCCGAAATGCATATGGGCGAAGTCACCATCGCCTATGGCATGACCGAAACCAGCCCGGTCTCGACGCAGACCTCGTACGACGATCCGCTTGAGCGCCGCGTGTCGACCGTCGGCCGCGTCCATCCGCACGTCGAGGTCAAAATCGTCGACACCGACGGCCGCATTGTGCCGCCTGGCACGCCTGGCGAATTGTGCACCCGCGGCTATTCGGTGATGCTCGGTTATTGGGACGACCAGGAGCGCACCGCTGAAGCGATCGACCGCGCCAGCTGGATGCATACCGGCGATCTCGCCACTTTGGACGAGGACGGCTATTGCAACATTGTCGGCCGCATCAAGGACATGGTGATCCGCGGCGGCGAGAACGTTTATCCGCGCGAGGTCGAAGAGTTTCTGTTCCGGCATCCCAAGATCGAGACGGTGCAGGTGGTCGGCGTGCCGGACCAAAAATACGGCGAGGAATTGTGCGCCTGGGTCAAGCTCAAGCCCGGCGCGAGCGCGGAGGCCGAGGAGATTCAGAGTTTCTGCAAGGGCCAGATCGCCCATTACAAGATTCCGCGCTACATCAAGTTCGTCGACAACTTCCCGATGACCGTCACCGGCAAGGTGCAGAAATTTCTAATGCGCGAGGAGACAGTCAAGGAATTAGGCTTGAGCGAGCAGAAGACGGCTTGACCGTCATGCCCGCAGGTAGCCGTTGGAAGAACAGCGTCGCTTCGCTCGCCTGTGTCGCGGCCATCCACGCCGGCGTCGCGGTTGCGTGGCCATCGGAAACCCGCGCTCAGTTTGCGGGGGCTAGTGCGCCCACTCGCGAAGCTTCTGAGCGGATCGTCAACCTTGCGCTGTCCGGCGGCCAGCTTCAGCGCATCTTGATTGTAGCGCCACCGCACCCTCGAGCTGCGATTGTGATGTTGCCTGGCGGATCAGGCGATGTCGGCATCGAGCGCGGCGGCGACCTACGCCATGACAACAACTTCGTCGTAAGGAGCCGCGGACTTTGGGTGGCTCGCGGCTATGCCGTGCTCATCCCGGACACGATCGATCACGCAAACCTGCGGGGCGGGCGCGGCGCGCCGCAATTCGCGCAACTGGTGGCCGATCTGATCACCTACGCCCGGTCGAGCATCGCGCCGCCGGCCGTGCTGCCGGTTTTCCTGTTGGGCACCAGCCAGGGTTCGATCGCGGCCATGAATGGAGCCGCGCATGCCGCCGCCGGAACGCTGGCCGGCGTCGTACTGACGGAATCGGTTTCCGTAATGGGCGGCAGTCATGAGACGGTGTTCGACGCGGCCCCGGAGCGCGTGAATGTTCCTGCGCTGGTCGTCGCCAACACCGACGATCGTTGTAACGTCGCTCCGCCGAGCATGGCACCGCGGATCGCGGCGGCCATGACCAATAGTCCGAGTGTCGAGGTCAAGATGATCTCGGGCGGCGAAACCAAATCGGCCAAAGCCTGCGGCTCACGCACACCGCATGGCTATTACGGCATCGAGGATCGCGTCGTCGATCTGATCAGCGCGTGGATGCAGGCTCGGCTGTGAAAGACACGCCTGACCGAACAGAAGACGGCGTGAGTTTCGCCCGGCGCCTTTTGTTGTGCCCTCTCCCCTTGCGGGAGAGGGCGAAGGAGAGACGCAACAACAAGAATGGGTGAGGGGTTGCGGCTAGCAAAGGACCCCTCACCCAACCGCGTTTGTTGCGGGGCATGCGTTGCCCTCTCTCGCAAGGGGAGAGGGCGTGCGCCAACCGCCGCAACTTTTTGACAACGTCTGTTACGTCAGCTCTGGTCCCACTCCACCCGCGCGGCGCCGGGAGTTACCGGGTCGTAATACCACTTCAGTCCGAGCGGCTCCTCGCTGAGCACGTCGGTCTTGAAACTCCGCCAAGCCTGGAGCTCGAAATAGTCGAGCGGGCCGCCGTGAGTACGAAGCCGGTGCGGTATGCCCGGCGGAAAGTAGACCAGCGTGCCGGGTTCGATTTCCTGGCTGGTGTCGCCGACCTGGACCACGCCGCGGCCCTTGAAGGTGATGTAAGCGTGAGATGCACCGCCAGGGTTGGCGCTGGTGCCGACGTGCCGGTGATAAGGCGACGATCCGCCGTCGTGATAATGCATCTCGCCCGCTTGAATGGCGTTGGTCGGCGTGAGCCTTTCACCATCGAAAAGCCTCACGGTGGACTCGGCGCAGAATCGGCGCACCCGGCCGCCGCTAGCGTCGCTGAGCGGACGAAGCGTCGTGCGATTGAAGAAATATCCCGGCCCGCCGGGCAAGCCGCCTTCCACGGCGGCAGGAGGTTTAGGCGTCACCATGTGAAGCAGTTCGAGCTTCGAATCGGAGGCTTCAAATCGCGCTAACTCGCCTGGCACGAGAAGCACGCCGGCGCCTTCCTCGGCCGCATGCGACTTACCGTTGAAGGTGATGACGCCCGGTTTCGGCGCCGCGATGACGTAGACGAGGTGATAGTCGCCGCCTGCCTTCACGTCGAACTGCCGGCCGTCCTGCACCGTTCGCTGGTAAACGGTCAGCGTCTTCGAACCGCACAGGTCTTCGCTGCAGAGGATCCGTTCCAGCCCGGATGCGACCGCTTTGGCTTCCGCCGTGTTCCAATTAATGATCGAGACGTCGTCAATTGTTGGCATAGGCATTCCTCTAACGATCAACTACTTCACCGAGGAAGATAGCTCCACGACAGCGCTCCGTACATGCGCTCGGGATTATCCGCAGCCGGATGAAAGGCATCTTCGCACGCTCAGGCTCGCGCCGACGTCCCCTCGCTCCCTCGCTTCGGTTGCAAACTCTGCCCGCACAGATGGCGGGCTGATTTTGTGGTCTTGGCTTAAGCAGGCACCGACGGTGTAGGGCGGATTCGCCTGTCGCCACTTTCCACGCAATCCACATGCCCGCACGCCAGGATTGACTCGACTCTCGCTTAAAGTGCGTATCCACTTACTTGGGGTTGAAATCCGGTTGTAGGCGCGGGAGGGGCATTTGTACCGATCGTATCGTAGGTACCGTGTTGCGGCTCGTCTGCTGATTTTGGCAACGACGCCAGTTGCGTCATTTCTTTGGCCAATGGTCGGCGCCGCCT
>DATNNI010000320.1:0-5092 GCA_035601915.1 Xanthobacteraceae bacterium | reverse complement strand
AAAGCAAGGAAGGCCGCCACGCGGTGCTCGCCAAGGTCGTCGTCGATACGACCGGCGATGCCGATTTGATTGCTCGGTCAGGTGCGGCGTGCGACTCCGACATCGACGCCGGCGACATCCATCATTGCATGAACACCGCGTTTCTGTTCGGCGGCGTCGACATGGAGCGATGGCTCAGATTCCGCGGCACGGAGCCGGACGCCTTCGCAGCCTTCATGACGCTCGGCCGGGAGCAAATAAAATATTTTGAGAAGCCGTTCGTTTCGTGGCGCAACGACGTGGCCTTGTTCATGGGGCCGCGGCTTGCTGGCTACAGCGCAGTCGATGTCGAGGACCTTACCGCTGTCGAATTGCGCTCGCGCGAGCTGGCCGTCGGCCACCTCGATATTTATCGCAAAGCGGCGCCGGGCTTTTCCGATGCCTTTCTGATGCTGGGTGCGCCGCAGATCGGCGTGCGTCACTCAAGACGGCTTGTCGGCGTGCGCAAAGTGACTCGGCAGCAGTGGGATGGCGGCTTGGTCTTTGACGACGAGATCGGCGTGTCGCCGTCGCTGTCGCCGAAGACGCCGAATATATCTGTGCCGTACGGCGCGCTCGTGCCGGAGGCGCTCGATGGCATTTTAGGCGCGGGACGCCACGTTGCCTGTGACCCAAACTCTCACACCTTTTTGCGCGAAATCCCGCAATGCTGGCTCACCGGTCAAGCCGCAGGCGTTGCGGCCGCGCTCGCCGCCGCGAATAGCACGCCTCCGCGCCATGTGGCCGTGCGCTCCATCCAGCACGAGTTGCTTCGCCAAGGTGTGTATCTTTCGCCTGCGGTCGCCGGCGCTGATGCGCGATTCTCGGCAACGGCCGCCGAATGAGCGGGCGGCGCAAGTTTAGTCGGTTGCGCAGTTAATTGAAGCGAGCGTGCGAGGCGCCAGTGCTTTTGCCGAATCAAATCCGATCCAGCGCGTCTGGCGCGACCTGGACATGGCAAGCCGTCACGGCCTGCTCGGCGGCGAAGTTCCACACGAAACCTATGGCCGGGCGTTGGTTGGCAATTTCGACGCGTTGTCGGCGTTCGTCTAAGCGTAACTTATGCAACATGCACCCCGCGTGACAACGGTGGATGCTTCCGCGCGCGTGCTTTACGGCGCGCCGATTCGATGGCACGGTTTCCGCGCAAATGTGGAGGATTCGAAATATGCGTTACCTGATGATCGCGATCGTGATGGCGGCCGGCGCAAGCTTGGCTGGGACCGGGGTTGTTTCGGCGGCTCCGGCCAATGGCAAGGTGATTGCGCAAGCAGCCGATCATGCAAGTTACGTCACCGACGTAGCGGGTGGATGTGGCCGCGGCTGGCACCGCGACGCTTGGGGCAAGTGCGTTCCTTGACGTCCTTGTAGGCTCATTGGCGTCCCTTTCTGGTTGAGAAGGACGTAGTAATCTTTTGTGAGACGTTAATTGCGGCTAGGCGCTCCGTGGATTTGAGGAGCGGGGCCTGATGACTAGTGAAACGGGAATCCAGGCGCGGCTGGAGCGCCTGCTCGACCGCACTGAGATTTTCGACTTGGTGCGGTACGAGCGATTGTGTCGCGATCAGCGCGATTTCCCCGCGATGATTGCGTGCTACGAGCCGAATGCCCCGGTTCGGACTACTTGGTTCGACGGCAGCATCGAGGATTTCGCCGAAGCTTCGCGGAAAAAGATGACGTCGGGCAGCCAGGCCAAGCACTGGATCATGCCGGCGCGCCTCGAAATCAACCAAGACCGCGCGCTCGTCGAATCGCCGGCGGTCATCTTCGACAGGCTGACCTTTGACGGCATCGAGTTCGACACCTTTCAGTATTGCCGCTTCGTATCGCGCGTCATCAGGACCACGCGCGGCTGGAAACTCGGCTCCTTCGAGGGAATCTATCAGCGCGATCAGATGCAGACCGTCGACCCGCGCGATCCTCTGCCGGTCGATTGGGATGTGATCAAGAGCTTGCGGCCGTCCTACAGATTCATCGGCTACACGCAAGTCAAACGCGGCTACACGTTGAACCCCGATCTTCTCGGCGACGACCGGCCCGATCTCGTGCAAGCGTTTTACGCCCGCGAACAAAAGTGGCTGGAGACGGGCAAATAGTTTTTGGTGCCCGCGATGGACGACGCCTCCGATCCGCGCCTTTACCATGCACATGTCGCGCGCAATCGCCACCCGATCCTCGATGTGCTCGCGCGGGTCTTACCACGCGCAGGTCTCGTCCTCGAGATCGCGAGCGGCAGCGGCGAACACGCCGTTTTCTTTGCTCAAAACCTGCCGTCGCTGAGATGGCAGCCGACAGACGCCGATGACGGCGCGCTTTCGAGCATTGCCGCCCACCGCGTGGCGGCCGGCTTGCCAAACCTGCTGGAGCCGTTGCACCTTGATGTGACAGCGGAGCACTGGCCGATCGATAGCGCCGATGCGCTGGTTTGCAACAACATGGTTCACATTACCCCGTGGCGCGTCACCGAAGGATTGATGGCTGGCGCCGGCCGTACCTTGCGATCCGGCGGGATCGTCTACCTCTACGGCCCGTACCGGATTGACGGCCGCCACACCGCGGCAAGCAACAAGGATTTCGATGCCTGGCTTAAGGCGCAAAACCCGGAGTGGGAAATACGCGACCTCGCCGACGTGACCGCGCTGGCGCGGCGTCACGGTCTTCATCTGACCGAGACGGTCGCGATGCCGGCGAACAATTTAAGCGTCGTTTTCCGCCGTGATTGACCGCGGTTGGAGAAAAGCCGGTAACATCGATGATCCTACGTAACAGCGCTGAGCCTGGGCGCGAATGGAATTGCTGCCATGCAAGTCGGGCGTCGGTCAGCAAGATTGTCCCGCAAAGGCCGGATGCCGGTAAAATCGTTCTGTGAATCAACCTGATCAGTACGCAGCGATTTTTTCGCAACACCCTTTTTACTTCGTCTTTATGAACCATTCCGTGATCTGCGCTCTTGTGCACGGTCATGTGCCGCGCCATGTGGTTGGCATCACCGCCGGGGTGCTTTTTTGGAGGGACATTAATGTCGTTGCTTTATTCGCCGACCAAGCTCGGGACTTTCACGCTGCAAAATCATTTGGTCACATCGCCGATGACTCGCAGCCGAGCCATCGGCAATGTGCCGAACGATCTGATGGTGGAATATTACAAACAGCGCGCGTCGGCGGGATTGATCATTACCGAAGGCACTTCACCTTCGCCGAACGGATTAGGCTATCCGCGCATTCCCGGCGCCTTTTCCGACGAGCAGGTTGCGGGCTGGAAAAAGGTGACGGATGCCGTTCATACCGGCGGCGCTAAGATCTTTCTGCAATTGATGCACACCGGCCGGATCGGCCACCCGAACAATCTGCCGGCGGGTGCGCGGATACTCGGGCCTTCGGCGGTCGTCGCCGCCGGCGAAATGTATACTGATGCCGAGGGAGCGAAGCCGCATCCTACACCGCACGAGATGACCGAAGCCGACATCAAGACCGCGATCGGCGAATACGTGCATGCCGCGAAAAACGCGAGGACGGCGGGGTTCGACGGCGTCGAACTACACGGCGCCAATGGCTATCTGCTTGAGCAATTCATCCGGCCGACCTCCAATCAGCGTACCGATGCTTACGGCGGCGCCATCGAGCGTCGCGCGCGCTTCGCGCTTGAGGTCGTCAAGGCGGTGGCGGACGCCATCGGCAAGGACAGGGTAGGCATCCGCTTATCGCCTTATGGCGTGTTCAATGACATGCCGCATTATCCGGCGCTCGAAACCGACTACACCTTTCTGGCCAAAGAGCTGAGCAAGCTTGGAATACTTTATGTGCACCTCGTCGATCATTCGGCGATTGGCGCGCCGGCCGTGCCGCAGTCGATCAAAGACACGTTTCGCAAGGAGTTCAAAGGCGTGCTCATTCTCTCCGGCGGTTACGATGCGGCGCGCGCGGAAGCTGATCTCGCAGCCCACAAAGCCGATCTGATTGCTGTCGGTCGGCCGTTCCTTGCCAATCCGGATCTCGTCGAGCGCTGGAAGAAGGGCGCTGCGGTGAACGCACCGGATCCGACGACCTTCTATACGCCGGGGCCGAAGGGCTATACCGATTATCCGCTGCTGACCAAGGAAGCGTTGTCGGCCTGAGCGCTACGCGGGTGATCTCGCTAGGCCGCGATCAGGCCGCCCGACGCCGCCAGCAAGCCGAGATGATAATCGGCGTCGCCGAACATGGTGTCGATGGTGGTGACACGCTTGAAATAGTGTCCCACCTTCGCCTCCATCGTCATGCCGATGCCGCCGTGGAGCTGAATAGCCTGCTGGCCGACCAGGCGGCCCGAACGCCCGATCTGCACTTTCGCAGCTGAAATGGCCGCTCGCCGTTCGCGGACGTCTTGCTCATCCGCCATCACGGTGGCGAGCAGCGCCATGCTGCGCGCCTGCTCCAGCGCCACCAGCATGTCGGCGGCGCGATGCTGCAACGCTTGAAAGCTGCCGATGGTGACGCCGAATTGCTTTCGCGTCTTGAGGTAGTCGACCGTGAGCTCGTGCATGGCCGCCATGCCGCCGACGGCCTCGGCGGCAAGTGCGGCCATTGCCGCATCCACGATCTTTTCAATCAGAGGGAAAGCGGCTCCCGGATCGCCAATGACGGCATCCGCGCCGACCCGCACGCTGGAGAGGGTCACTTCGGCGGCGCGCTGACCGTCGACGGTGTCGTAGCCGCGCGTCGCAAGCCCGGGTGACCCGGCATCGACAACAAACAACGCGATGCCGTTTTGCTCGCGCTGTCCGCCGCCCACCCGCGCCGAAACCACAAAGCTTTTCGCGCTGTCGCCGTGCAGCACCAGAGTTTTCGCGCCGTCGAGCACATAACCGGTACCGTCGCGGCGCGCCGTGGCGGCGACGTCGGCAAGATGGTAGCGGGCCTGCCGTTCGCTGTGCGCGAACGCCAAGATGAGGTCGCCGGCGGCGATTTGCGGAATAAGTTCGCGGCGCAACCCGTCGCTGCCGCCGAGCCGCAGCAACCCACCGGCCAGTACGACGGTGGCGAGATACGGTTCGAGCGCCAGCGCCCGGCCGATCGCCTCCATGATAATCATGGTC
>DATNNI010000319.1:0-3000 GCA_035601915.1 Xanthobacteraceae bacterium | reverse complement strand
AAGACGGGCAAGGAAGTTCCGATTTCGCCTCGCCGCGTGATGGTGTTTAAGCCCTCCGCGATCCTCAAGCAGCGTATCAATACCGAACCAAACGGCGGCGGCGAAGAAGGCCCGGAAATCGGCGCATAATTACCCGCAGGGGACGGAAAATTGGATAAAGCCCCCGACGCATTTCGCACCATCAGTGAGGTTGCCGAAGAGGTCAACGTTCCGCAGCACGTGTTGCGGTTCTGGGAAAGTCGTTTCGCGCAAATCAAGCCGCTGAAGCGCGGCGGTGGCCGCCGCTATTACCGTCCCGAAGACATCGATTTGCTGCGCGGCGTACGGCACCTGCTCTACGGTGAAGGCTACACCATACGCGGCGTGCAGCGCATCTTACGCGAAGAAGGCTTGGCGTTCGTTCAGAACGTGTGGCGGACAGGCGCTCAAGCGCCGCCGGCAGCCGATGAAGTCGACGAAGAACCGGAAAGCTCGGCTGTGACGCGCGAGGAGCCGCGGTTTTTTGCCAAGCCGTCGAGCGCGCCGCCAGCAACGTCACCGGCAACCCGACTGGAGCCTGTACTCCGGCGGCCGGCGCCGCAACCGTCGCCGGCACAGCTTGCAGGCGCTCCCGATCAAGATGATCGCCAGAAACTCCGCGCGGTCCTCGATGAGCTCACCGAATGTCGCCGGGTGCTTGACGCCGCAATAGCGGCCGCTCCCCCGTAGATCGGAATTTAGATCGCGCAATATCCAGCGGTGAGAGCGTCAGCGGCGTTGCCGTGCGCGCTGCGGATCAAAGGCCTTTGCTTTTCTTATATTCCCGGCGCCGCGCATACAGAATGGGTTCGGTGTAACCGTTCGGTTGCTCTCTGCCCTTGAAAATAAGATCACGCGCCGCGGCAAAAGCGATTGAGTTTTCGAAGAGCGGCGCCATCGGCAAATAATGTGGGTCGGCCGCGTTCTGCTGGTCGACCGTGAGCGCCATGCGCTCGAGCGTATCCGTGACCTGCTGCTCGGAGACAACACCGTGGCGGAGCCAGTTGGCGATATGCTGGCTGGAAATGCGTAACGTCGCGCGGTCTTCCATTAGCGCGACGTTGTTGATGTCGGGCACTTTCGAGCAGCCGATGCCTTGGTCGATCCAGCGCACGACGTAGCCAAGGATTCCCTGCGCGTTGTTGTCGAGTTCCTGTTGAACCTCCTCCGGCGGAAAGTTCGCGCCGCGAGGCACCGGAATCGTCAAAATATCGTTGAGGCTGGCGCGAGGCCGGTTGGCGAGCTCGCGCTGCCGGCGGAACACGTCGACCTTGTGATAATGCGTGGCGTGGAGCGTCGCGGCGGTGGGCGAGGGGACCCACGCGGTGTTGGCGCCGGCTTCGGGGTGGACGATTTTTTCCCGAAGCATGAGGCCCATAAGGTCGGCCTTGGTCCACATCCCTTTGCCGATCTGGGCGTGGCCGGGCAGGCGACAGGCCAACCCGATATCGACATTCCAATCTTCGTAGGCTTTCAGCCAGGGTTCAGCGCGCATCGACTCTTTGCGGACCATCGGGCCTGCTTCCATGGCGGTGTGTATTTCGTCGCCGGTCCGGTCGAGAAAGCCGGTATTTATGAAAAACACGCGCGACTTGAGGACGCGAATGCACTCCTTGAGGTTGACGGTGGTGCGCCGCTCCTCATCCATCAGTCCGACTTTGACGGTGTTGCGCGGCGCACCGAGGATATCCTCGACCGCGCCAAGCACATCGCTGGCGAATTGCGCTTCTTCGGGACCGTGCATCTTCGGCTTGACCACGTAGATCGAGCCGGCGCGGCTGTTCCGCGTGGGCGTTTCTCCTTTGAGATCGTGAAGTGCAATGGCGCAGGTTAACACCGCGTCCAAGATCCCTTCGGGGGCGGCTTGACCGTCCCGATCGAGGACGCCTTCGTCCATCATCAGATGACCGACATTGCGAATAAGCATGAGGCTCCGTCCCGGCAGCACGAGAGTGGTGCCGTCGGGCGCGGTGTAAGACCTATCCGGCGCGAGGCGGCGCGTGAGCGGCTTGCCGTCCTTCTCGAAAGATTCGGCCAGCGTCCCGCGGCAAAGGCCGAGCCAATTGCGGTAGGCGTTGACTTTGTCCGCCGGGTCGACCGCGGCAATGGAATCCTCAAGGTCCATTATGGTCGTGACCGCGGCCTCCAGAACGACGTCGGCAATCCCCGCCCCATCGGTTCGGCCGATCGGGTGACGGCGGTCGACGATCAATTCGATGTGCAGCCCATTATTCACGAGCAGGACGGTTTCGGGCGTCTGAGGACGTCCGCGATATCCGCGCAACTTCTTCGGGTCGGCCAATCCAACCGTGTCGCCGTCGGCCAGCGCGGCGGTAAGCCTTCCGTTTTTGACGGCATAGACGCGAACATCGGCATGCGAACCGGCGGCGAGCGGCACGCTCTCATCCAGGAAGCGCCGCGCCCAAGCGATGACGAGTTTGCCGCGCTCGGGATTGTATCGGCCGCTCGGCGCCGCCGCGCCGTCTCGTGGGATGGCGTCCGAACCATAGAGCGCGTCGTAGAGCGAACCCCATCGCGCGTTGGCGGCGTTGAGCGCGTAGCGTGCGTTGCTGACCGGCACCACGAGTTGCGGCCCGGCGATGGCGGCAATCTCGTCATCGACGTTCGCGGTATCGACCGCAAACGGCGAAGCTTCGGGCAAAAGGTAGCCGATCTCTTCGAGGAACGCCTTTTGCGCGGCCGCGTCGACGGATTGCCCACGCCGCGCTCCGTACCATTCGTCGATCCGCGCTTGCAGAGCATCCCTTTTCCGCAACAGCGCGCGATTGACGGGCCCGAAGCGATGAAGCAGGCGATCGAGCCCCTCCCAAAATGCCGGCGCTTTAATCCCCAGGCCCGGAAGCACTTCATCAACGACGAAATCGTGAAGAACCTTGGCTACTTGGAGATTGGCAACACCAACGCGCTCAATGTCCGGCATTCGAATATCTGTCCGCTGACGGGTTGCTCTCGAGGCAGGTT
>DATNNI010000318.1:0-10050 GCA_035601915.1 Xanthobacteraceae bacterium | reverse complement strand
GTGCGCGAGACGGCCGCGGAGCCGTTGCTCAAGACCATGGTCGAGCAAAAGGTCGAAACCGCGCTTCTGGCGCCCACGCTCATGCTTTTTCTCACCGAGCTGCCGGCGGCGCGCACCGCCGACTTCTCCGCGCTGAGGCATATTACTTACGGCACGGCGCCGATTTCACCCGCGCTGCTGCAGCGGTCAATCGAGACATTCAAATGCCGGTTCTCGCAGCTCTACGGGCTCACCGAGACGACCGGCCCGATCACCGCGTTGGCGCATGAACACCATTTCGGCGAGCGGATGCTGTCCTGCGGCCGGCCGATGTTCGGCGGCCAAGTCCGGGTGGTCGATGCCGAAGGCCACGACCTGCCGCCGCGGCAAGTCGGCGAGATTCTCTATCGGGGCGAGAGCCTGATGCGCGGCTATTGGCAGCGGGAGAAAGAAACCGCGCAGGCTATTCGCGGCGGATGGTTTCACACCGGCGACGCCGGCTACCTCGACGAAGACGGGTTCATGTTCCTCAAAGATCGGGTGAAGGACATGATCGTCTCCGGTGGCGAGAACGTCTACCCGGCGGAGATCGAGGCGGTGCTCATGGGCCATCCCGAGATACTGGAATGCGCCGTTATCGGGGTGCCGGATGCCAAATGGGGCGAAACCGTCAAGGCCGTGGTGGTGCGCCGCGCCGGTGCTGCCTTAAGTGAAACCACGCTGATCGAATGGAGCCGGGACAAGCTTGCCGGCTTTAAGCGTCCGCGCTCGGTCGACTTCGTCGAAGCCTTGCCGCGGAACGCCAGCGGCAAGCTCCTCAAACGCACGTTGCGCGAACCTTACTGGGCGAGCTACGAGCGCCGGGTGAATTAAGGGTACGAGGGGCGAATACACGGGAACGTGAGGTAAGTCGCGCTTGCGCGAAACGGATCGCCTTCAACGCTTCCCCTCGCTGTCGCGTCGAAAATAACGCAAAGTTAATCGGCCGGACATCGGCCGTTTAGTTTGCCGCCCCTAGCCTCATCCTCATCGTTCGGAAGTTTTTGAACAAGAGCAGAGAGCCATGAGATATCTAACACGTAATGCATTGATCGTTGCCTCGCTCGCGTTCGCTGGAAACACCGCAATGGCCGCTACCGCCGACGCGCACAAAGTGATCTGGCCGGACGTCGACGCCTCCAACGTGACCGCGTTTGCGGCTCCCCACGATCAGCGCCCGGCCGGTCTGTTCGGGTTTGCATACGACGGGACGGCGCGTGGTGGTGTGGATGTGTCGTCTTCCTCGTCGCCGGATTACGACACCGGCCCCGCGATCGACAACAGCGCGGAGCAGGTCGCACAGCAGGCGACCGAGGCGGCGAACCAGCAGATGATGTTAAATTCGATGCAAGCCGCGCAAAAACAAAACGACGAGGCGAATGGGGAAGTCACGGCAGGTATCCTCGCCGCTCAGCAAACTGAAATCAACGCCACCAACTACGCCAACAACCCCAACAACTGAGCGTGAACCGCTCCAAAAGCGGTTTTGAGGCCGCCCCATTTGGCGGCCTCTTCACTGCCGCTACCGCCACGTAACGGCGGCACGGCATGGCGAAGTTCGATGCGGTGATTTTTGGTCG
Organism: Xanthobacteraceae bacterium; assembly: GCA_035601915.1. Classification (GTDB taxonomy): domain Bacteria; phylum Pseudomonadota; class Alphaproteobacteria; order Rhizobiales; family Xanthobacteraceae; genus BOG-931. The sequence goes on along the minus strand of DATNNI010000318.1, from coordinate 8,452 downwards.
GAGCGCCGAGATTTGAACTCGGGACCCCCAGTCCCCCAGACTGGTGCGCTAACCGGGCTGCGCTACGCTCCGAAATTGCGCGGACTATAGTAACCGCCCCCCCGAGGCACAAGACACGAAACCTCAACATATGCGCGGTAGACGGGCGCCATCGCCGGCGAAAGGCCGGCTTGTTCATTCGCCCCCTTGGACCCGCCGTGAAACGAATTTTCAGCGCCACGCTCAATTCGCTGCACGGGATCCGCTACGGCATTGCCACCGAGGCCGCGCTCCGCGAGGAGGCGGCGCTTTTGCTCGCCGGCGTGCTGTTAGGCCTCGCCGTCGCGCCGAGCTGGCTTTGGTATGTCGCGATGGTCGGGTCGCTTCTTGTGTTGTTGGCGGTGGAATTCCTCAATACCTCAATCGAGAAGCTTTCTGATTACGTCACGCGCGAACAGCAGGTCGAAATTCGCCGAATCAAGGATTTCGGCTCGGCGGCAGTTTTCTGCGGCATCTGTCTCGCCGGGCTGACCTGGCTCGCCGCGCTTGCGGTACGCCTCGCACCTTATCTGACGGTGGGATGATCGGTACTTGCGACGGACCTTCCGGCCTCCGTCACAAACCGAAAAACTTCAGTAGGCGTTTTTGGCGCGGATGAGCGCGAACGGGGTGCGCGCCAGGATGGAAATGTCGAGCAGCATCGACCAGTTTTCAATGTAGTAGAGGTCGTGCGCGACCCGTTGCTGGATTTTTTCCTGGCTGTCGGTCTCGCCCCGCCAGCCGTGGATTTGCGCCCAGCCGGTGATGCCGGGCTTGACGCGGTGGCGGGCGAAATAGCCGTCCACTGCCTCGTGATAGAGCCGGTCCTCCGCCTTTGCCTGCAGTGCGTGCGGCCGCGGTCCGACCAGCGACAGATTGCCGGCTAATACCACGTTCAGCAATTGCGGCAGCTCATCGAGACTGGTCTTGCGGATAAAGCGGCCGACACGGGTGACCCGAGGATCATCGGCGGTAACGAGCTTGCTCGCCGTCGCGTCGGTCTTGTCGGTGTACATTGAGCGGAATTTGTAGATTTCGATCAGCTCGTTGTTAAAGCCGTGGCGCTTCTGCTTGAATAATACCGGCCCGCGGCTGTCGAGTTTGATGGCGATGGCGACCAAAAGCATGATCGGCGCCGCACAGATCAGCGCCAGCATGCCGGCGATTTTGTCGAACAGCCATTTCGTCACAACGTCCCAGTCGGCGATCGGCTTGTCGACAATGTCGAACACCGGAACGCTGCCGAGATAAGAATAGGTGCGGGGACGGTAGCGCAGCTTGTTGGTGTGCGCGGACAGGCGGATGTCGACCGGCAGCACCCAAAGCTTCTTGAGCATCTGCAGGATGCGGCTCTCGGCAGTCACCGGCAGCGCGAAGATCACTAGGTCGACCCGGGTGCGGCGCGCGAATTCAACCAGATTGTCGACTGTTCCAAGCTTGTCGACGCCGGCCACGCTTACGCTGCTGCGCTCGTCGCCGCGATCGTCGAACACGCCAATGACCCGGACTTCGGACTCTCGTTGCGCCGCCAATGAGTAGATGAGCGTTTCGCCGTTGGGATCGGCGCCGACGACGACGGTGCGCCGGTCAAGCCGGCCCTCGCGCGTCCAGCGGCGCACCAGAAGAAACAAACCGCGCCGGAACACAACCAGGCACAACAATCCGAGGACATAGAAGGCGCCGAGCCAGGCGCGAGAGAATTGATCACCGATTTTAGCGAAGAACGAGACAGAAACGGCGATTAGAAAAACCACTGACCACGCCGAGGCGAGCCGCATGTATTGCTTTTCATAGCCGCGGAAGGCCTGCACCTGATAAATGTCGGCTGCCTGGAACGCCAAAATGGCGAGCAGGGCGATGCCGAAGATAGCGACGACGTAGTACCAGGCAAAACCTTCGGCCCTGACCACGTAGGCGAGATAAATGCCCAACCCGACCGCCATCACGAGGCAAAATTCGATCAGGCGAACGAGGCCGGCGAGCACGATCGGCGAATAGGCAGCGCCGTAGGGCTTCGCGGCCGCGGCCAGCGCCGCTGGAGGGAGTTCCTGAGGGGAACGCGGCGCTTCATTCGGCACGGCCGAAACGGCGGACGACGCCGCGGAAGACGGGTCGAAACTGGCGCCGTGCTGAGGCTTGGACATTTTAAACCGCGCTTGATGCCCGCACCGTCGCGCGCGCGGGCTTCGCGTTGCGGGGCAGATCGGCCGCAGATTAGTAAATAAAGTTCAAAGAATCGTTATGCGAACTGCGCGAGTTTTCGCATCGCGATCGCTTCGCGATAGGCGGCTAAACCGCCGTCTACCATGGCCGCCGCCGAAAATTCGTCGCGCGTCCGCGCGCACACCGAGTGGGCAAGACGCCGCAGGTTGACGGGGTCGGCCATCGCCGCCCCAATGGCTGCGGCGAGCGCGGCGGAATCGTCCGGTGCGATGAGATGGGCGGCGTCACCGCCGAAGATTTCCGGCAACCCGCCGACGCGGGTTGCGAGGATCGGCATTCCCGCGGCGGCCGCTTCGAGCACGACGTAGGGCAACGATTCAGCGCGGGAGCAAAGGACCATAAAGCGCCCCATTGCGAACGCTTCGCGGGCGGGGCGGTGGCCGACGAAGCGGACCTGGTCGGCGACCACAAGCCGCTGGGCTTGGGCCTTGAGTTCCGAATCGAGCGGGCCTGCGCCGGCGATGGTCGCGGTGATGCGGCGACCGGAGGCCTTCAGCTTTGCCAAGGCGTCAATGAGGAGATCAAATCCTTTGACGGGGCGTAATTCTCCCAGCGCGACAAGATCAGTCGCATCCGCCGGATGGGTTATCGGCGCAAATTCGCTGTCGTCGACGCCGTTGTGCACCACGCGCACCAGTGCCGGCGGGCGGCCAATTTGAGCGCGAAATTGCGCGGCCGCGAAATTGCTCTCGAACAGAAACAGATCGGTGCGCCATTTCAGCAGCCATTCGAGTGATCGATAGAAAGCGCCGGCGAGCGTGCCGGGACCGTAGACCAACGTACCGCCATGCGGCGTGTACACACGGATCGCGCCCGGGGCGCTGCGGCTTAACCTGGCCAACGCCGCCCCCTTGGCGCCATGCCCGTGAATGACGTCGGGCGCGGCCTGAGCGATCCACGGCGAGATCGAGCGCAAGGCGTGAAAGTCGGAGTAATCGAGTTGCCGGCTTATGGCGAGCCGGCGTACGCCGAATGCGAGCTTGGGCGCAAGTTCGGCAAGGGCCGCGTCCGCCCGCGGACCGCCGGTCAGAGTGTCGGCGATGAGCCCGACGCGATGCCCGAGATCGGCCTGACCACGGGCAATATCGAGCACATGCCGGAAAAGCCCGCCGACCGGCGCCCGCAGGATGTGCAGGATTTTCAGCGAGGCGGCCAGCGGCGCAAGGCTATCCCTGACGACAGGCGCGGCGGCCCCGGCGGCCTCGCTTCCGGGCGGCGGTTTTACCTGGACGGCGGCCCGTCCGTCGGCCATCGGTCGGTTCCTTAAAAGTGGCGCGAGAAAGTTAAGGCGGATTGAGCGCCGCCGCGGTTAAGAAAGTCTGACGCGCAATCCAAGCCGGGCCGCAAGACAGCGCGCGCGCGACGGCTTAACCGGATGGCAACCTTAATGGTTTGTTATGCGCGCTCGGGCTGAGAGATAGTGGGAGCCTCGAAATGAGTCTGGCATCGCCAGTATCGGATGGCCGGTCGCGCGGGCCGTTCATGGATGCCGAATTCGACCTTTCCGTGCTGGGCGCGGCGCTGTGGCGCAGCAAACGCAAGATTCTGTGGCCGACCATTCTGATGGCGATCGTTGCCTTTGCCGTGGTGACGGTCATTCCGCCAAAATACGTGTCCGAATCACGCGTACTTGTCGTCGGCCGCGACAACGTGTTCCTGCGGCCCGATGTCGACAAAGACATCTCCGACCGGGTTACGGTCGATCAGGAAGCGGTGACGAGCCAGGTACAGCTCATTCTTTCCCGCGATCTCGCCCGCGAAGTGATCGCCAAGCTCAAGCTGAACGAGTTGCCGGAATTCGATCCGGCGCGCGGCGGCGTGTCGGTCGTCAAGGGATTGCTCGGCACGTTGGGCATCATCAAGAATCGAATGCGGATGACGCCGGAGGAGCGGACGCTCGACGCGTATTACGACCGGCTCAACGTCTATCCGGTCGAAAAGTCGCGTGTCATCGTCATCGACTTCTTGTCGGAGAATCCCGAACTTGCAGCGCGTGTCGCCAACGCTATTGCGGACGCTTATATCGAGCGGCAACGTGAGGCGATGCAGGAGCAGGCGCGCGCCGCCGGCGAGTGGCTGGCCGGCCAGATCGAATCGATGCGCAAGAAGGTGGCCGACTCCGAGGCGCGGGTAGAAACGTTCCGCGCCAAATCCAATCTTCTGGTCGGGCCTAACGGCACCACACTCTCGGCCCAGCAGCTCGGCGATCTCAACGGGCAACTTGCCGCTGCCCGCACGTTTAAGGCGGACGCGGAAGCGAAATCCAGGATCATCCGGCAGATGCTAAAATCGGGCGAGCCGATCGAGTCATCCGACATTCTCAATTCCGAGCTTGTTCGCCGGCTGTCGGAACAGCGCGTGACGCTCGCCGCGCAGCTTGCGGAACAGTCTTCTTCACTGCTCGGAAATCATCCTCGCATCAAGGAACTGAAGGCGCAGATCGACGACCTCAACAAGCAAATCCGGCATGAAGCCGAGATCATGGCGCGCTCGTTTGAAAACGACGCCAAGCTCGCCGATGCGCGCGTCGAAGCGCAAATGTCGATGTTCGACCAATTCAAGAATCAGGCAGCCTCGACCAACGAGCAGGATGTGCAGTTGCGCGCACTCGAGCGCGACGCCAAGTCGCAGCGCGATCTTCTGGAGTCCTATCTCGCCAAGTATCGCGAGGCGAGCGCACGCGACAGCATCGCTTCGGCGCCGCCGGATGCGCGGGTCATTTCGCGCGCGACGGTATCGAACGTCCCGGCCTATCCGAAAAAGCTGCCGACCGTGTTGATCGTCACCCTGGCGACCCTTCTCCTCAGCGGCGGCGTTGTGCTCACGCGTGAGTTTCTCGGCAATCCGCCGTCCGAAGGAACGGAGGTTCCCGGCGGTGTGTCCGACGCCGGCGCCGAGAGGGTTTCCGGTCCAGGGCCGCTTGCCCGCATGTTGGCGGCGAAAGAAAGATTGGCGGCCCGCGCCGCCTCCGCCGTCAAGAGCGTGCAAAAACTCGCGGAACCCGACCCGGCTCCCGCTCCCGCGCTGGTCGGGATTCCGGCAAGCGCGGTCGAGGATTTCGCCCACCATTTGCATGGTGAAGGCGTACCTAACAGCCAAATCGCAATCTTCGGCGCGGAGCCGCACCTCGACCGGAGCGGGCTCGCGATCCAATTCTCTCGCGCGCTCTCCCGGGAGGCACGCGTCGTGCTGGTTGGCTTGGGCTCTGGCGACGCGGCCATCACCGAGATTGCGGCCGAGCCTGACGCCGCGGGCTTGGCGGAACTCGTCGCGGGTACTGCATCGTATGGCGATATCATCAACCGCGACCGCTTTTCCGGACTCAATCTGATCCTTTCGGGGCGCGCGCCGGCCACGCGCGGGGCGCTATTGAAGGAAGCAAGTCTGGCGCAGAGCTTTAAGGCCCTTTCGGCCGCCTATGCCCACGTTGTGATTGATGCCGGCATGGTGGGGGCAGGCGCCGCTGAGGCCATTGCGGCTTTCGCGCCTCACGCCATCGTTCTGGTCGAGAACGTCGGCGACGAGGGCGTCGCGCAGGCCCAGCAGCAGCTGTTGCAGGCGGGCTTCCATCACGTCACCATCTTTATCGCCGGCCCGCCCGACGCCGCTGCGGCATCGGACGCCGAGGTGGCGGAATCGGACGCCGCTGCGACAGCCGACGCAGAGGCGGCCTAGATTATCCGTTCGGCGTAGTTTGAGAGGTGCCGGGTGCCCAATTGGCAACCGGGGCCTTCGTCGGCTATCGCGTCATCCGCAAACAATTGTCAACCACGTGCTGGCTAGAATTTTCGGCTTAACGAGGAACGTGACGTGGCCGGATTGAAGCAAGCAATTATCCGCGGCGGCCTGGAATCGCTTTTCTTCACGGGGGCGTATTCGGCGCTGCGGCCTTACGTCGGTGGCGTGGGCGTCATTTTGACGATGCATCATGTGCGCCCGCCGCGCCCCGGGCGGTTCCAGCCCAATCGGCTTCTGGAAATCACGCCGCGGTTTCTCACACGCGTTATCGGGTGGTTGCGCCGCTCCGGCGTCGATCTCATCAGTCTTGACGAGCTTCATCGCCGCATCAGCGAGGGCGATTTCCGCAAACGCTTCGTCTGTCTCACCTTCGACGACGGTTATCGCGACATCAAAGAGCACGCCTATCCGATCCTCAAGGCTGCGGGCGTGCCGTTCGCCATCTACGTGGCGACGAGCTTCCCCGACCGACTCGGCGAATTGTGGTGGCTTGCGCTTGAGGCGATTGTTGCGAGGAACGATCGGGTCGGCGTGGTGATCGACGGCGAGAACCGGGTGTTCGATTGCGCGAGCGTTGCGGAAAAGCGCGCGCTGTACGAGGAGCTTTACTGGTGGTTGCGCAGCCAACCGAGCGAAAGCGACGCTCGCGCAATCATGCGCAATCTCGCCGCGTGCCACCACGTCGACATCGCCGCCTTCTGTAAAGATTTATGCATGAACTGGCAGGAGCTGGCCGAGCTCACCGCGGATCCGCTGGTGACGATCGGCGCCCATACCGTCAATCATCCGGTGCTGGCGAAGCTTTCGGAGAAAGCCGTGCGCACCGAATTGGAGATGAGCCGGTCGGTTATTGAGGCGGCGCTGGCGGTTCGGCCGGCGCATTTGTCCTATCCTTACGGCGATGCGACGTCCGCCGGGCCGCGCGAGTTTCAGATCGCAGCCGAGATGGGGTTCAAGACCGCGGTAACGACGCGGCCGGGGGTACTGTTTCCGGCGCACGGCAGCCAGCTGACAGCGTTGCCGCGCATTTCCCTCAACGGGGAATATCAGCAGCTGCGCTACGTCCGGGTGCTGATGTCGGGGGCGGCCACCGCGATGTGGAACGGCTTCCGCCGGCCGGAAGCCGCCTAAATAGGAATCAGTAATCGGTGATCTGTAATCGGAACATCTAAATTCGTCTGGCGCTCGATCACTGATTACCGATCACCCGATTCCTGGCCCGCTCATCCAGCGCACCAGCGGCATCGCTGGAATAACCCAGCCGAGGCCGGCAATAATATAATACATGACCGAGATGACGGAATTGTCGCGAATGGCGGGCGACTGCGCCAGCGCCATGGCGACGAGCGCCCAGACGATGACCAGTACAAACAGCGCGATGGCGCCGATGAATTTGCGCGAGCGGAGCCGCATGGCGGTGTGTGCTATCATAAGCGGACCAATGCGTCATTGCTCGCGCGGTTTTGCGCGGGGCGGCCAAGATCACGGCAGGCTGGAAAAGTTCGGCTCGCCATGACGCATTGCCAGCCTTGATGCCGGCGCTTTATGGTCCGCGCGACGGGACTGAAGATGATAACCGTAACCGAAGCCTCCTGCGGCACCCACACGCGCGCGATCCGGCTGTGGCTCTACGCCGTCGCCGCGTTGGTCCTGGCCATGGTTTTGGTCGGCGGCGCGACGCGGCTGACCGAATCCGGCCTTTCCATTACCGAATGGCGCCCAGTTATGGGTGTAGTGCCGCCGCTGAGCGAGGGCCAATGGCAGGAGGCCTTGGCAAAATATCAAGCGATCCCGCAATACCGGGCGCTGAATGCGGGCATGAGCCTCGCGGACTTTAAGGTCATTTACTGGTGGGAATGGACGCACCGGTTGCTCGGCCGGGTCATCGGTGTTGCATTTCTTTTGCCATTTGTTTGGTTCTTGTGGCGCGGATGGATCCCGCGCGAGCTGCGGCCGCGGCTGTGGTTCATCCTTGCGCTCGGCGCGCTGCAAGGCGCGGTCGGCTGGTGGATGGTCGCGTCGGGCCTGTCCGAACGGATTGAAGTTTCCCAGTATCGGCTGGCGGCGCATCTCACCCTTGCCGGTATCATCTATGTCGCGCTCATTCGGGCCGCGGCGGGACGCGCTGGTCTGCCAAGGTTTCCCGCCCGGCCCGCCACCAGAGCGGGCGCGCTGTGTCTTCTCGTTCTCGTGCTGGCGCAAATCTACCTTGGCGCTTTGGTCGCGGGGCTGCGCGCCGGCTATGCGTACAATACCTGGCCGCTGATCGACGGGGCGCTGATGCCGAAATCCGGCGATCTGTTCTTCCAGACGCCGCCGTGGCGGAATTTTTTCGAAAACATTCTGACCGTGCAATTTGATCATCGGATAATCGCTTATCTCATCTTCATCGGCGCCGCCGTGCATGCGGTTGATGTCGTGCGCAATGAAAAGGCGAGGGGACGCAGTGGCGCGCTGACGCTGCTTGCGGCCG
>DATNNI010000317.1:0-9111 GCA_035601915.1 Xanthobacteraceae bacterium | reverse complement strand
CGTTTCGGTAATTGTCGATGTCGCCATAGACCAGGGGGGGTGCTCCGAGACCTCGCGGCCGACTACGCACTCGCACCCGACTTATGTTGTCGACGACGTCGTTCACTACTGCGTGACCAACATGCCGGGCGCCGTTGCGCGTACCTCGACGTTTGGGCTCAGCAACGCGACCACGTCCTTCGTGCTCGCGCTCGCCGATAAGGGCTGGAAGCAAGCGCTCACCGACGACCCGCATCTGCGCAACGGCCTCAACGTCCATGACGGTCAAATCATTTATCGCGCCGTCGCTGACGCGCTGAAGCTGCCTTACGTGCCAGCCGAGCAGGCTCTGCGAGTCTGAACGGCTTTTCCGCGCATCTCTAGCGGGGGAAAATAGGTGCGAATAGGTAAGGTCGCGTCCATTTCAACTGTTCGCGAGCAGTGACCTGATCTGCCCGGCGGCCGTATCGCCTGCCCGCCAGATAGCCTAGAAGCACGCGGGCGCGACAACTCCAGCAATGCAGGGGAAGAGGTTTCGATGCCCATCCACGATTTTCTGAAAATTCAGCGTCGCGCACTTTTGCGTGCCGGCGGCGCGCTAATACTGGGCGCGGCTTTGCCGGCCACTCGGGCGGTGGCGCAGGCGAAGCTCAAGATCGGCGTTATCGGGTCTGGCCATATCGGCGGCACCATCGGCACGTTATGGGTCAAGTCCGGCCATCCGGTGCTGTTCTCGTCACGTCATCCGGAAGAGCTGAAGGACTTTGCCGCCGGGCTGGGCGAACTTGCCAAAGCCGGAACCGTTGATGAAGCAATCGTGTTTGGCGATGTTCTCTTTATTGCCGTTCCCTATGGCGCGCTGCCGCAGATCGGCCAGGACTACGGCGTCAAGCTCAACGGCAAGATCGTGCTCGACGCCTGTAACGCGGTCGCCGCGCGCGACGGTGCTCCCATCGCTGACGAGGTCGAGAAAGAGGGGATTGGCGTCGTTTCGCAGAAATATCTGTCGGGCGCGCGGATTGTTCGCGCGTTCAACACGCTCAACTACAAAATCTTCGCGAGCGAAGCGAACCGCCCCGATCCGAAGCTTGCTGTTCCGATCGCCGGCGACGATGCGGAGGCCGTTCGCGTCGCCGAAGGGCTTATTCGCGACGCTGGCTTCGATGCGGTCGTCGTGGGCAAACTTGCCGACGCGCGCCGCTTTCAGCGCGGCGGTCCTGGATACGGCCAGCAAGCGACGGCGGCTGAACTCAGGCAAAAACTTTCGCTCGCTCCATGACCGCCTTGCGGCGATGGATCGAGTGGGCGGTACCGGCGACGCCGCAAGAGCGCGCCGCGGCATTCTGGTCGTTCGCCTATTTTTTCGCGCTGCTCGCCGGCTATTACGTGTTGCGGCCGCTGCGTGATCAGACGGGCATCGCCGGCGGCGTCAAGGCGCTGCCCTGGCTCTTCACCGCGACCTTCGTCACGCTGCTTGTCGCACAGCCCGTTTATGGCGCTCTGGTCGCGAAGCTGCCGCGCCACCTCTTTATCGCCATTGTCTATCATTTCTTTGTCGCCAACCTGGCGCTGTTCTGGCTCTTGCTCATGCTCGGAATCGCGCCAGTGATCGTGGCCCGCGTGTTCTTTGTCTGGGTTAGTGTATTCAGTCTGTTTGCAGTCGCAGTGTTCTGGTCGTTCATGGCGGATCTGTTCACCGCCGAGCAGGGTAAGCGGCTGTTCGGTTTTATCGGAGCCGGCGGTACTGCCGGCGGTCTTCTGGGTCCGGTGATAACCATCGGGCTATCAGTGCCGTTGGGTCCGGTAAATCTTTTGATTGTCGCTGCTGTGCTGCTCGAACTGGCGGTGGTGTGCGTTTATCGCCTCGATCGCGCGGCAACGGGGTCGGGCGGCGCCCGGCCTGAGCCGCGGAGGGTCGGCGGCAGCGCTTTCGCAGCCTTGCCGGAACTCTTCCGTTCGCCGTATCTGCTCGGGGTCGCGGGCTGGGTGAGCCTGTTGTCGTTTTGCGCCACCATCACGTATTTCGAGCAAGCCAACATCGTGTCCGCGAACGTGCATGGCGCAGGTGAGCAAACCCGCATCTTTGCCGGGATCGATCTGGCGGTCGGATTACTCAGCTTGGTGACGCAGCTCTTTGCTACCGGGCAGGTGCTTAGGCGCCTTGGCACTGGGATCGCAGCGGCCGCGCTTCCCGCGGTCTATGTCGTGGGCTTTGCCGCGTTGTTTTCGGCGCCGACGCTTGCGTTCGTTATCGGCCTCCAGGTGGTGCAACGCTGGATGAATTTTGCAGTCGCCAATCCGGCAAGACAGGTGTTCTTCACCGTTCTCGATCGCGAAGAGAAGTACAAGGCCAAAAACCTGATCGATGTCGTGATTTATCGCGGTTCCGATGCGCTTTACGGCTGGGTGTTTGACAGTCTGCAGGCGCTGGGGCTGAAGCTTGGCGCCATTGCGCTCGTCGCTTTGCCGCTCGCTGCGGGCTGGCTGGCGTTGTCGACCGCCTTGGGCCGGGCGCAGGAAAGTCGCGCCGCGACATTGGTCCCGACCGAGGGGGCAGCGGTGGGAGAAAGCACGTGAGCAAAATTGACCGCCGCACATTTACGACGCTTGCAGGCGCGACCCTTCTTGCGCCGCGAGCCCATGCCCAATCGCCTGAAATTCTGACCCGGGCCGTTCCGTCAACCGGCGAACGCCTTGCGCCGGTCGGACTCGGCACCGCGCAAGTCTTTGATGTCGGGGATGAGGCGACGAAGCAAAAAGCCGATGCGGTGCTGCAAGCATTGATCGCAGGCGGTGGGCGCCTGGTTGATTCGGCCTCGGTTTACGGCGAAGCTGAAGTTGTCGTCGGCGACGTTGCCGCGCGCGCCCATTTGCGCGAAAAGCTTTTCCTTGCGACCAAGCTTGAAGCGCCCGACCCATCCGAGCTCAAGCGTTCGCTCGCCCGCTTACAGACCGACAAGTTCGATCTTTTGCAGTTGCACAATGTACGCAATCCTGAGCAGTCGCTTGCACAATTCAAGGAATGGAAGGCGCAAGGCATTTGCCGCTACATCGGCATCACCTCGACACGCCACGCTGACTTTGCCGCCATCGAGGCCGTATTGGCGCGCGAGAAGCCAGATTTCGTTCAGATCGACTATTCGCTCGATGACCGCGAGGCCGAGAAGCGCATCTTGCCCGTGGCGGAGGAGGTCAAGGCCGGCGTGCTTACGGCGTTGCCGTTCGGCCGTGCACGGCTGTTCCGCGCCGTTCGCGGCAAAGAGCTCCCGGACTGGGGCAGAGGATTTGCCGGGAGCTGGGCTCAATTCTTTCTCAAGTATTTGCTGTCCGACCCACGGGTAACAGCAGTAATCCCTGGCACGGCCGACGCCACGCATATGACAGACAACCTCAGCGCGATGCGGGGGCCTCTGCCGGACGAGGAGCAGCGCCGGCAGATGGTGGCGTTCGCCGACGCGTTATAGGGTTTCGACGCGCGCAAAGCGTCGGGGGCTCCCCAATCTGTCGCAGGCCCGACGTACAGAACCCTACGGATGCCTGCCGAATTAAAACAAATAATCTGCGTCCGTTGCCCGGCGTAGGAACATCTTTCTTTTCACCGGACACCCTTGGCGTCGCCAAAATTCCCTTCTATTTCAGAGGGGTAGTTGACGACTGGAATGTAATGTCCGACGTGTCCCTCACCACAGAATCTTCCACACATTTTCCGCCGTCCGGCCGGGTCAGGACTGAGCCGCCCACTCAGCGGATTTCACCGGCGCTCGCGGCGAAGCTTGCCGATGAGTTCGCCGGACTGGATCTGTTCGGACGGGTCGCGGCCATTAGCTCCCTCGTCTCCGGTCGGATCGTCTTCACCACCAGTTTTGGGCTCGAGGCCCAAGCGCTTGCTCACGCGATATTCTCGCAAGGGCTTCCGATTGACGTCGCCACACTTGATACCGGGCGACTTTTTCCGGAAACGTATGATGTGTGGGCGCGGACCGAGCGCCGCTACGGAGTTCGCATTGCCGCCTTCGCACCGGAGAGCAACGGCGTCGAGCGATTAGTCGCGAAACAGGGCATTGACGGTTTTCGCTCTTCGGTCGCCGCTCGGTTGGAGTGCTGCTCTGTGCGTAAGGTCACGCCGCTGGCGCGAATTCTCGATGGTAGCGCGGCTTGGGTGACTGGCATGCGCGCCGACCAATCGGTCGACCGTGCGGAACTCGCGCCGGCAGCGTTCGACAAACAGCGCCGGCTGATCAAGGTCAGTCCACTATTCGATTGGACGCGCGAACAAACCTTAGAGTTCGTCGACGCGCATCACGTTCCCTACAACGCGCTCCATGACCGCGGCTTTCTCTCAATCGGTTGCGCACCGTGCACTCGCGCCGTGGAGCCTGACGAATCGGAGCGCTCGGGGCGCTGGTGGTGGGAAACAACGGGCAAAAAGGAGTGCGGCCTGCACACCGCAAAGGCAGCCGCTATGCGCGCAGGCTTGCCGCAAGCTTAAATGCCGCCATCTTGCGTCGGCTTACGTTCCGACGCTTTTGTCCGAGCCGCCTCGTTGCGAGCCGGCCGCGATCGTCCAGGGCCTGCAAATCGGCAAGCGTCACGCGGTCGAGTACATCAGAAATCGCATCGCGAACTGTGGTCATCATCTGCCGGACCGCACACGCCGTTACGTCGCGGCAATCGCGGCAAGGCTGAAAAGCGGTGCGGCTGGCACACGCAATTGGTGCGAGCGGGCCGTCGATCACGCGAATGACCCGTCCGAGTTTGATCTCGCTGGGTGCCCGCGCCAGCATATAACCGCCCCCCGGCCCCTTGCGGCTATGGACAATGCCGGCATTGCGTAACTCGCCAAGGATGGCATCGAGGAATTTCTTGGGAATATTGCTTGCCGCGGCGATTTCACTCGCCTGAGCGGTCGCCCCTAGCTCCTGCGCAGCGAGATGTGCAAGCGCCTTAAGGCTATACTTTCCCTTGGCAGTAAGCATTTTTGGGCGTCTCAGAATCGAATAGACTATAATCAGCGTCGACATACAACATTCGAGGCATTTCGGCCCGGAATAAAGGCGTCGAAGCGGGCAGTTGGGCCTGATTGACGCGACTGGCCAACTTCAGGTTAGTGTGCGGCCCGGCGTCGGAGTTCCAGAGAACGTTAAATGCCCTGGCTTTCGTGCAATTCGCGACGAATCCACTATGAGTTAGCAGGGCCGGCCGACGGCCCGGCCTGCGTCCTGGTTAACGGTCTTACGCAGTACGTCAAGCTTTGGCATCCGTTTCGCGATGCCCTTGTCGCTAGAGGCTTTCACGTCGCGAGCTTCGACATGCTCGGACAGGGTCAATCCGATAAGCCATCGCTGTTTATCGATCAGACCGATCAGGTCAATGTGCTTGCCGAACTCGTCGCGGAGCTTGGCGAGCGCCCGATCTTTGTCGCCGGAATAAGCTTCGGCGGCGTGATTGCGTTGCGCTATGCCATCGATCACGGCGACCGCATCGCCGGACTGGTGCCGATGAGCAGCTTCGCTGAGATTCCTTCGCAACTTTACAGGCTCGGCGCCGCTCTGCGCACCGGACTGACGCTTGGCGGGACTACCTATCTGCAAGACCTCCTGTTTCCGATGAACTTCTCCAGCGAGTGGCTGGAAGAAAAGAGCTACTTGATCGAACTTGCCACGCATCGCGGATGGCTCATCAACGATGTCTATGCGTTAGCCAATTTGATGGAGTCGTTCCTGGACTTTGAGCCGCTTACCGCGCAACTATCGTCGATCAAAACACCGACGATGATCATGACCGGTGAGTTCGATTTTCTCACGCCGCGCAAGCTGCAAGATTCGTTGCGCGTACATATCCCCAACAGCGCGATGGTGATTTTGCCGCGCGCCTACCACGCCTTCACTCTGGAGAAGCCGGATCTGACTGCTTACCTTTTGGCACATTTTGCCGAAGACGTTCTTGGCGGGCGCTGGCCCGGTAACCGCACCATATGGGTCGGACCGGAGCAAGTCGGCGGCGACCTCACTCCGTTTCCAGCCGAGTTCGATCATTTGCGCGCAATACCGGTGCGCAAAGCGGTATCTGAAGCGGCGCGTAGCGAGCATGCGACCGCCTCATGAGCCCGTTTCTCGGTCCACTCGATCCTGACGGTTGCGTGCCGGCGCTTCAGCAGACGAGACTGTCGGCTTTTCTCATCTCGGCGCACGGTGCGCAGATACGGCAACTTGCCGTGGCGCTGCCGTGGAGCTTGAAGAATGGCTGGCAGGTGGAGCTGCATTCCCAATATTGCCGGGAGATTGAAATCCTTTCGTTGATAGGCCGCTCGACGAAATGGGTGCCCGATCCGACCCTGGCCTTCGTGATGTGGCAGTGGGAGGCCGCCTGGCTACCACGGGCTGCGGACGGAGTGGCGGATCAATCGTTGGCGTTGTTGATTGATCTGGCGGCTTTCGGCCACGCGGTGCATTCGGTTATTCGACCGGCGGCGCTGTTGCCCGAATTCGAGCCGCACGACAACGCTTTTGCGTTGGCAATGAAACGCGTCGAGTTTGAAAGCGGACGATTAATGCAGGCTCAAATCGTGTTTCTCAAGAGCCAGGAACTCGTGCCGGTACGCGGTGCAGTCTCCGCCGCCGTTGAGCGCCGCCACGCTCAAGTTCGCGAACTCTGGGATACAATGCTGAGGGGCCTGGAAATAGAGACGAGCGGCCGGCATAATCTAGCGCCGGCGTACCAGTTGAGATCGAGCATGGCCGCCGTGCCTACAAAGATCATTGAATCTGAAAAGCAATAATCAATACTAATTGATCGATCCACTTGATATGCTCTGAGCAAGCGAGCTTCGGGGGCATCGCATGATTACCGTACCTGAGTTGTCCGCGGAGGCCCTGGGGTCATACCTCTCCTCCGACCTCGACCTCCGCTTCGGCTCGACCGAGGCCGAGCTGACCGAACTTATTCCGTCGGTCGCGCGCCTCGCCCTGGAATGCATCGGCAACAGCGATTCGCTTTACCACAATGTCGAGCACACCATGCTCGTGACCCTCGTCGGCTTCGACATCATGAAAGGGCGCTCGCTTCTTATTCCGACACCGGCGAGCGATTATGCCCATCTCCTTGTCGCCTGCCTGTTCCACGACATCGGATACGTGCGCGGCATTCTCACGGGTGACGACGAAGCGGGATACGTCACCGACGACAAAGGCGGCAAGGTCAAGCTGGAGCGCGGCGCGTCCGATGCCGCGCTGACGCCATATCATGTCGACCGTTCAAAGCTCTTCGCTATCGATCGGTTGGCGAGGATGGATCTCATCGACGCGGCCAGGGTAGCGCACGCCATCGAATACACCCGCTTTCCTGTATCGACAGAGCCGGACGAGCAAGATGGTGAGGAAGGGTCGCTAGTGCGCGCTGCGGACCTGATCGGCCAGCTCGGCGATCCGCATTATCTGCGCAAGGCAAACGCGCTGTATTACGAATTCGAAGAAGTCGGCATGAATCGCCAACTGGGCTACCAGTCGCCGGCCGATCTGACGGATTTATATCCTCAGTTCTATTACAACAGCGTTTCGCCTTACATTCAGACAGCGATACGATATCTGAACGTAACGTCTAGCGGGCGGCAATGGATCTCGACTTTGTACGCCAATGTTTTTCGCGCCGAACGCGAGCTTAGCCTTTCCGGACCGGAGCGCTGAGCGGTACCCCGGTGGCGCAGTCGCCGCGTCTGAGGGTTGCCGGCCGGGCGCTTTTGCGGGACACTGCGATACCAACATAGGCGAGGTGTCGCCATGAAAGTCATTCCGCTTGGTCCCGGGTTTGCCGCAGAATTGCGTGACGTCACGCTTGCGGAAATTGCGACAAATGACGACGCGTACCAGGAAGCGCGTGCGGCATTCGAGCACCACTCCGTCCTGGTTTTTCGCGACCAGGATGTGTCGGACGAGTCACAGATAGCTTTCTCGCGCCGATTTGGACCGCTCGAGGTGACGCATGCCGCGTCGCAAGGCGCTGGAACTAACCTTGTCATTCTCAGCACCATCGGCAAGGACGGCAAAGTCGTACCGGCGGACCACAAGCTTGCGTTGCGAAACAGAGCAAACCAGCTTTGGCACGCCGACAGCACCTTCAAAAGCGTACCGGCGCTGGCCTCGGTCTTGTCGGCGCGGATCATTCCGAAACACGGCGGTGAAACCGAATTCGTCTCGACCCGCATTGCTTGGGACCGGCTCGATCCGCAGTTACGCAGCCGACTGGAGAATGCGTTTGCCTGGCACGATTATTCCTATTCGCGCGGTAAAATCGATGCCAATATCGTTGCCCCCGAAGAGCGCGCGGCATTGCCGCCGCACTGCTGGCGTATGGCATGGACGAATCCGGCCAATGGCCGGACCGCGCTTTACATCGCCTCGCACGCTTGTGCGATCGAGGGGATGGAACAGGCTGCAGCCCAAACGTTGCTCGCGGACTTGATGGAGGCCGCCACCGCGCCGGGCTTGAGTTACGCGCACACTTGGCGACAGGGCGATGTCGTTATGTGGGACAATCGCGCGATCCTACATCGGGGGCGACCGTGGCCCGCGCACGAGGCGCGGCTGATGGTCCGCACTACCATCGCGGCCACCGTGGCTGACGGGCTGGAGAGCATGCGGCCGCCACGACCGCATGCGGCGGAGTAACGCATTTCGAGCGTTAATCGCGGTCTTCTACTTTTCAAATAAGGCCACGATCTCCACGTGGGCGGCGTAACGGAATTGATCGACGGGGGTAACGTCGATCAATCTATAACCGCCGTTCACCAAGGCGGATGCGTCGCGGGCGAATGTCACCGGATTGCATGATACCGCAACGATTCGCGGCACTCCGCTCGTTGCAAGCTCGCGCGATTGGCTCTCGGCGCCTTGTCGCGGCGGATCGAACACCACGACGTCGTATGGCTTCAGCTCCGGTCCGGTGAGTGGCCTCCGGAGAAGGTCGCGCCGTTCGACAGTCACAGGCTTCAGCCCGCTTGTCGTAGACGCTGCTCGATCCAGTGCCGCAAGAGCCTGCTCGTCCTGGTCGACGGCTTGTATCCGCATCCGCTCGGCGAGTCGCAACGCGAATGGGCCGACGCCGGCGAACAGATCGGCGGCGTGGTTGGCGCTAGCG
>DATNNI010000316.1:0-8028 GCA_035601915.1 Xanthobacteraceae bacterium | reverse complement strand
CGGAGTTCGTCTTGATCATTTTCCGTATCAACGAGCATCTCGGCGCTATCAGAAACCAAGGAGCCGGGCTCGGTCATCCGCAATAATAATTTCGGCTGCTGATTTTCTGGCAACCGGATATCTTCAGAGCTCTGTCTAAGTTGCGAAGCGGAAATGCATGACGTCGCCGTCATGCACAACGTAATCTTTGCCCTCAAGCCGCATCTTGCCGGCGTCGCGCGCGCCGGCTTCGCCGCGGCAAGTCACGTAATCGTCGTAAGCAATCGTTTCGGCGCGGATAAAGCCACGCTCGAAATCAGTGTGAATGACGCCCGCGGCCTGGGGCGCCTTCGCGCCGCTGGTCACCGTCCACGCGCGTGATTCCTTTGGCCCAGCGGTAAAGAAGGTAACAAGATTAAGCAGCAAATAGCCGGCGCGAATGAGCCGATCGAGCCCGGCTTCGCTCAGCCCCACCGCTTCCAGATAACTTTGGCGTTCGTCCCGCGAGAGCGCGGCGATCTCTGCCTCGATCTTGGCAGAAATGACAATCGCTGCCGCGGCTTCCTCGCGGGCCCTAGCCTCGACCTGGCGCGAATAGGCGTTGCCGGCCGCGGCCGAGACTTCGTCAACGTTGCAAACGTAAAGCACCGGAAGCGCCGTCAACAGTCCAAGCGAATGGAAGGTTCGCTCCTCATCCGCCTTGCGCTCCGTCAGCCTCGCCGGTTTTCCGTCGCGCAAAAGCGCCAGTGCTCGATTGACCAGAGCAAGGGCTTCCTTCGCTTCCTTGGCGTCGGCATCAGTGCCGCGCGACTTGCGTTCAAGCCCATCGATGCGTCGCTCGAGGCTTTCCAGATCGGCCAGCATCAATTCCGTTTCCACCGTTTCGATGTCGGCAATCGGATCAACGCGGCCTTCGACATGGGTGACCTCGCTGTCTTCGAAACAGCGGACCACGTGCACGACGGCATCAACCTCGCGAATATTGCCAAGAAACTGGTTACCCAGCCCCTCTCCTTTGGAGGCGCCGCGAACAAGACCCGCAATATCGACGAATGTCAGCCGCGTCGGCACGACCGCCGCCGATTTGGCCAATCCTGCAAGCGTTTCCAGCCGCTGATCGGGCACTGCGACTTCGCCGATGTTCGGCTCAATGGTGCAAAATGGATAATTGGCGGCCTGCGCCGCCGCGGTTTCCGTCAGCGCGTTAAAGAGCGTCGATTTGCCGACATTCGGCAGGCCGACAATGCCGCATTTAAAACCCATGGGAGCTCATCACCGATCAAGCGGAAGGGTCGCCGTCCGGCTTGCCGGCAAATCCCTTGGCCAGCATGGCGAGGTGGACCTTATTCTGAAAACTTGCGTCCTCTCCTCGGACCAGAAGGTCGACATTTTCGGCCAGAAGGTCGGCGAGCGCCTCGACCCACGGCCACTCGCTCTTGGCGAAATCGCTGAGGACATAGTGTTCGACCAAATCCTTGTGGCCCGGGTGACCGACGCCGATGCGCACGCGCCGATAATCGTTGCCAATATGCTCACTGATGGAGCGCAAGCCGTTGTGACCGGCAATCCCCCCGCCGACTTTGACTCTGACCTTGCCGGGCGGCAGCTCGATCTCGTCGTGGAAAACCGTGGTCGTCTCGGGAGGCAATTTGTAAAACTGCGAGGCTTCACCGACAGCGCGCCCGGACTCGTTCATATACGTTCCGGGCAATAGCAGGAGCACGCGCTCGCCGCCGATCGGTCCTTCACAAGCGACCCCCTGAAATCGCCGGCGCCACGGCCCGATGCCGTGGCGCTTGGCGATGGCCTGCACGGCCATGAAGCCGATGTTGTGGCGATTGCCGATATAGCGTGCTCCCGGATTGCCCAGTCCAACCAGGAGCAGCATCTGAACGGCCTAGCGCCGACCTCACTTCTTCTCGGACGCGCCGGCTGCTCCCTTGGCAGCGGGCGCTGCCGCGCCGGCGGCAGGAGCGGCGCCGGGCGCTGCGCCGGGCGCGGCACCAGCCCCGCCCTCTGCAGGCGTACCCGCCGTGGCGGCGGCTGCTGCGGCTGCCGCAGCGGCGGCGGCAGCTTCTGCTGCAGCCTTAATTTCTTCCGCATAGCCCGACGGCGGCACAACCGTGACAAGGGTAATGTCCCTGCCACTGACGGCGCGTACGCCGGGCGGCAAGGCGATATCGCTCAAGTGTCTCGAGTAGTTGATCTCCAGTCCGCTGACATCGACCTCGATGGCGGCGGGAATGTCGTCCGCCAGGCAGCGCACTTCAACGGTGTGGGTGACTATCGACACCGTGCCGCCACGTTTGACCCCAGGGGACTGATCGGCGTTCAAGACGTGAACCGGAATATTCACCCGGATGGTCGCCCCCTCCCCCAGCCGCATGAAGTCGACATGCAGCGGGAGATCGCGCACCGTATCGAGCTGAAAATCCCGCGGGATGACGCGATGTTTGACGCCATCAACGTCGACCTCGTGAACACTGGTGAGGAAACGCCCGGCAAAAATGCGCTGGCGCAGCTCATCATAATCAAGCGAGATCGGCAGCGGCGGCTTGCCGTCGCCGTAGATAATTCCGGGTACCCGGCCGGCCCTGCGCTCCGCCCGGGCGGCCCCCTTGCCGGCCCGCGGGCGCGCCGCCGCTTTGATCACGTTGACGGTGGCCATGTCTTTGTCCTCAAGTCCTTGTCCGTATGCCCTTTGCTCGCGCCAAAATCCCGGCCGGACTAAAGCTTCCGGCGACAGCCTCCAGGGGTGCCAAAGGGTCTAAGGTTTGAGGCGCGGCGCCGCGCTTATAGCGGCGCCAACGCGGAAAAACAAGAAAGCCGGCGTCAGGCTAACCGACCGCCCCGCCGGCGCCGCTCGAAGTGCCGGACGGCCTCTCCGGAGGTGGCGTCGTACCGGTTTTGGCTTCCAGTTCGGCAATGCGGGACTTCAGCGCTTCATTCTCCTCGCGGGCAAGCCGCGCCATATCCTTGACCGCTTCGAATTCCTCACGCTGGACAACGGCAAGGTCGCGGAGTATGCGCTCAGCCTGGCTGCGAAACAGCGTTTCAAACTCGCGCCGGACACCCTGGGCGGCACCGGCCGCGTCGTTCATTAACCGTGCAACTTCGTCGAAGAACCGGTTCGTCGTCTGGACCATTGTCGCCTCCGAAGCCCCGTCTCCTTAACCCTTGCTCGCCGTTTCTACACAATGGCAATGGTGCGACGCTATCGCAAGATGCGGAGCCCACCGCCGGACGGCACCATGAAGTGTAACATGCCACACGCGCGGCGGAGTTATCGATGTTGGTCCTGCCGGTCCTGACCTTGCCGCACATCGACCCGGTTCTGATTTCCATCGGGCCGCTGGCCGTGCGCTGGTATGCACTCGCCTATATCGTCGGCATCATTGCCGGGTGGATTTACGCGCGCGCCATTATCGCGTCCCCTAAATTATGGGCCGGGCCGGCGCCACTTACGGTCGCGGCGTACGATGACTTCGTAGTTTGGATAACACTCGGAATTATTCTCGGCGGCCGTATCGGCTACGTCTTGTTCTACAACTTTCCCCACTTCCGCGAGCATCCAAGCGAAATTCTTCAACTATGGAACGGCGGAATGTCCTTTCATGGGGGCGTGCTGGGCTGCGTCTTCGTGACGATCGTTTTCGCGCTGCGGCGCGGTATTCCCATTCTGTCGCTCGGCGATGTGACGCTCGCGGTTGCCCCAATCGGAATATTTCTCGTCCGCATCGCCAACTTCATCAATGGCGAATTGTGGGGCCGTCCAAGCGACGTGCCCTGGGCCATGATCTTTCCCACCGGCGGCCCTGTCCCGCGTCATCCAAGCCAACTTTACGAAGCCACCCTCGAAGGCTTGGTGCTCTTGGCGGTGCTCGGCGTTCTCGTGCGTTGCGGCGCGCTTAAGCGGCCCGGCCTCGTCAGCAGCAGTTTCGCCCTCGTCTATGGCGTGTTGCGCATTTTTTGCGAGTTTTTCCGCGAACCCGATGTGCAACTCGGCTTTCTTTGGGGCGGCCTGACCATGGGAATGCTGCTTTCGATCCCGTTGATAGTAGCGGGCGTAATCGGACTCATCTTCGCGTCGGTGCGGCCGGTGATTGCAAAAAATGCCTGACGATTCTTCACCGCTGGAGAACGAGATCCGCCGCCTGATTGCCGTCGCGGGCCCGATGCCGTTGGCGGAATACATGAGGCTGTGCCTCACCCATCCCGAGCACGGCTATTATCTTGTGCGCGATGCGATCGGCGCCGCCGGCGATTTCGTCACCGCACCCGAAATCAGCCAGATGTTCGGCGAACTCGTCGGCCTATGGTCGGCCGCGGTGTGGCAGCAGATGGGAGCGCCCGAAAATATCCGTATTATCGAACTCGGACCCGGCCGCGGCACCATGATCCGAGACGCCTTGAGGGCGGCAAAAATCGTAAAAGGTTTTCACGCGGCGTTAGTTCTGCATCTCGTGGAAATCAACCCGAAACTTAAAGAAGCGCAGCGGCAACTGCTGGACGGCTTCGATGTGCCGGTGTTGTGGCACGCAGCGCTGGCCGACGTCCCGCCCGGTCCCAGCATCATCCTCGCCAACGAATTCATCGACGCGTTGCCAATTCACCAAGCCGTCAAACAGGCGGACGGCTGGCACGAGCGCGTCATCGAGATCGGGCCGGAAGGCGATTTGGCCATCGGCGTCGCCGCGATCCCGCTGCCACACTTTAACGCCACCTTGCCGCGCGAATTGCGGCAAGCCGCGCAAAACTCAATCTTCGAATGGCGTCCCGACACGATCGCGATGGAGATCGGCCGGCGCGTGCGCGATGAGGGCGCCGCCCTCATCATCGACTATGGTCACGGGTCTCATGGCCTGGGCGAGACTTTGCAAGCCGTGGCCGGCCATGCCTTCGCAGATCCGCTGCAGGCGCCGGGCCGGGCTGACCTCACCGCACACGTCGATTTCAAGGCGTTCGCCCAAAGCGGCGAAATGATGGGCGCCCGAGCCCATGGCCCCCTAACGCAAGGGGATTTTCTGCGCCGTCTCGGCATTGAAAAACGTGCGGCGACACTCAAGGCGAATGCGGCGTCCGCCAAGGCCGCTGAAATCGATCAAGCAGTTATTCGACTGACCGAGGCGAAGCAGGGAGCGATGGGCGAATTATTCAAGGTCGTCGCGATCGCCGACCCGAAGCTCGGCGCATTGCCCGGATTTGAGGCGTGAAGCCGTGATCGTCGCGGCCCCCACTCTTGCACTTACCGGCGTCAGGCACGCGTTCTTTACCCGAAATGGCGGGGTGTCGAACGGCCTTTATGCGACTTTAAATGGCGGATTGGGCTCGCACGACAACGCCGCATCCGTCGCCGAGAATCGTGCTCGGATGGCGCAAGCACTCGGCGTAAAGCCGCATGCGTTGCTGACTTCCTATCAAACACATTCAGCGGACGTTGCGATCGTCAATGCGCCTTGGACAAGTGACGCACGCCCGCGCGCCGATGCAATCGTTACGCGCGCGCCCGATCTCGCCGTGGGCGTGACGACGGCTGATTGCGGTCCGATCCTTCTTGCAGATCCCGTGGCGCGCGTGATCGGCGCGGCGCATGCCGGATGGCGAGGGGCGCTCACGGGGATCGTCGAGGCGACCGTCGCGGCAATGACAGGGCTCGGCGCCCGCCCAGAGCGGATCGCCGCCGCCGTTGGGCCGATGATCCGCCAGCGCAACTACGAAGTGGGTTCCGATCTGATCACGCGCTTTACTGCCGAGGATGCAGCGAGTGAACGCTTCTTCGCGCCAGCGGGTCGCGACGGCCACGCCCTGTTTGATCTTGCCGGCTATATAGGTGGGCGTCTCTCACGCGCCGGCGTTCGGCAGATAGAGGACCTCGCCTTGTGCACCTATGCCGACGAGGCGCAATTTTTCAGCTTCCGCCGTTCGACCCATAAGGGCGAAAGCGATTACGGCCGTCACGTCAGCGCAATTGTGCTTGAGGAGCCGCCTCGCAAGTAGGATCGGCACGGCAAACAAAACAGGCTTACAGCCTTTCCCCGACGCATGACCGGCTATTCACCATGGGCGGGGACAATGCCGGGAATCGTGTTGCCAGCTCAGGAAGCGGCTTGTATCAGGGCCTTGCCGAGGCTCGTGGCGCTGTTTGAGCGCGCGGTTTCCGGCAATGCGTGTCGAGGCCGCGCGGGCGGGAGAACGGAATGGCGGGCAACAACGGAGCAATCAAGCTCGTCGCCGGCAATTCGAATCCTGAGCTTGCCGAAGGCGTCGGGGCTTATATCGGCATACCGTTGACTAAGGCGCTGGTTCGCCGTTTCGCCGATATGGAGATCTTCGTCGAAATCCAGGAGAACGTTCGCGGCGCCGACGTTTTCGTTTTACAGTCGACGTCCTTCCCGGCGAACGATCACTTGATGGAATTGCTGATTATTATCGACGCACTGCGCCGTGCGTCGGCGCGCCGCATCACTGCCGTGATCCCGTATTTCGGCTACGCACGGCAGGACCGCAAACCGGGACCGCGGACGCCGATTTCAGCCAAGCTCGTCGCTAATCTTATTACCCGCGCCGGCGCCGATCGCGTACTGACGCTCGATCTTCACGCCGGCCAGATCCAGGGCTTTTTCGACATCCCCACGGACAATCTGTTCGCATCTCCGGTGATGGTGCGCGACATCAAACAACGGTTCGCGCTCGACAAGGTGATCGTGGTTTCGCCTGACGTCGGCGGCGTCGTGCGCGCGCGCGGCCTCGCCAAGCGCATCAATGCGCCGCTCGCCATCGTCGACAAGCGGCGCGAACGACCTGGCGAATCCGAAGTGGCGAACGTCATCGGCGAAGTCGATGGACATATTTGCATCCTTGTCGACGATATTATGGATTCCGGCGGCACCTTGCTTAATGCCGCCGATGCCCTTTTGGAGAAAGGCGCAAGCTCGGTGTACGGCTATATCAGCCACGGCGTGCTGTCCGGCGGGGCCGTGGCCCGCGTCAACCAATCAAACTTGAAAGAACTCGTTATCACCGATTCAATTCAGCCGACCGAGGCCGTAAAACAATCCCCGAACATTCGCGTGCTTCCCATTGCCAATCTGCTCGGCGAAGCCATCAGCCGCACGGCGTTGGAAGCGTCGGTCTCAAGCCTGTTCTTCGATTAGACGGGCTTGCTCTGAGTAAGCCAGCGGCGATCCGCACCAAACCGCGAGCGACACGACGCGCTCCCGCTCCAACGGTCCATCAGGACCGTGAGGATGCCGGCAGGTATGCGTCGGTCACTGACTCACCCCGAGTCAACTTGTCGCAGGCTGCCCTTGTGGATGGCGGAGTCGGCTCCATTGTCGGCGAGACGCAAATCACTTCATGAGGGCCGGGATAACTACCGGTCGATGCCCGACAAATCTTTAGTGCGCGAATCTGCCCGTTTATATTCGGGCGTGCGACTGATTCGCGAGGTCGCGTAGTTATTTGGCCGTGACGTCGGTTGTCGGTGTGAGGCAACAGTCTGGTGCGGGTCGAAGCCCAAGCTTGGGCGATGTGTCTGGTGTGCGCATTTCCACTCCAACCCGCGCTGTGGAGGCGGCATGTCCCTCATCGCAATTACTCAGGATCAAGCGAATAATCCTCTCGAGGTCGTCGAACACTTGGCGGCCGGCAACAATTGGCCGTTCGAGCGCGCCGGCGAAGATGAAGTGGCGATCATCGTCACCAGTCGCTGGACCAACTATCAGGTCTCATTCACGTGGATGAGCGAGATCGAGGCGCTGCATCTGGCCTGCGCGTTCGACATGCGCGTTACCGAAATGCGCCTAAACGAGGTGCAGCACCTGATCGCGCTTATCAACGAGCAATTGTGGATCGGACATTTCGACATTTGGCAGCAAAACGGCGTCGTGATGTTCCGTCACGCCCTTGTACTTGCCGGCGTCAACGCCTCCGGTCGCCAGTGCGAAGCGGTTCTCGGCGCCGCACTCGACGCCTGCGAGCGGTATTTCCCGGCATTCCAGTTCGTGGTCTGGGCGGGAAAATCGGCGCGGGAAGCCATGGAAACAGCGA
>DATNNI010000315.1:0-3189 GCA_035601915.1 Xanthobacteraceae bacterium | reverse complement strand
CGACGACGCATGCCGAAACCATCAACGCGGATTTGCTGGCATTCTTGAAAGCCTGACGCATTCGATACCAAGCGGGAGTAGCAGGAAACAAAGCAGATACTCGAACAGGGAGGAGACTTCGATGGATCGGCGTACATTCATGGGCGCGACAGCCGCCGCTGCTGCAAGTTCACTGCTCGCGGGAACGGCTCACGCGCAGCCAGTGCCTAAAGCGAAAAATGTCGTGCTGGTACATGGTCTTTTTGCCGACGGATCGTGCTGGTCCGAAGTCATTCCGCGATTGCAGACAGCCGGATTGAACGTGACCGCAGTGCAAAACCCGCTGACTGGACTGCCGGAAGCGGTCGATTCGGCGCTGCGTGTGCTCGCGCGGCAGGATGGCCCGACGGTTCTCGTCGGTCACTCTTTTTCTGGGATGATTGTCACTGACGCCGGTGTGCACCCAAACGTCTCGGCGCTTGTCTACGTGGCAGCCCGAGCGCCGGATGCCGGCGAAGACTACCCGGCCTTGGCCAAGAACTTTCCGACGCCGCCGGCGACCGCCGGCATCCTATTCGACGGCGACGAGGGACGCCTCGGTCTGCAGGCGTTCTTACACGATTTCGCTGGTGACCTGCCGGAAGCGGAGGCGAAGGTGCTGTACGCGGTGCAATGGCCCTTCAACAAAGCCCTCCTTGCCGGCAAGACGACCCATGCAGCATGGCGGTCCAAGCCGAGCTGGTATGCGGTCTCCACGGAAGACAGGACGATCAACCCCGACCTTGAACGCTTCATGGCCAAGCGCATGGGCGCCAAAACCATCGAAGTTAAAGCGAGTCACCTTTCGCTGATCTCGCAGCCTGAGACGATTGCGAATCTCATTCTCGAAGCGGCTGGGCAGACTTAACGCCGGCATCGCCGATTACAATGCGCTTTGTAGGTCTGACAGTCGCTCGAGCCGTTGTGACGGTGACATTATTCGTCACCGCCACGGCATTCGTCACCGCCACGGCGGCGCGCGCGGAAGAACCGGCCAAGACATCCACCTTCGCCGTCGCCCCGCAATACAGCACAACGCACGTTTACGTCGCGCCTCAGGATTTCGAGAAGTGTGTTGCGAGCCTAGTTGCGGTGTTCGAGGGGCGAACGCCGCCGCGAGGCGAGTTCACCGTAACGCCGACGCCCAGCAAAACAATTTTGCAAGCCGTTCTGACGCCGGTCGGGACGTTTTCGGTTTTCGGCTTCCAAACGTCGATCCCATATCCCTTCGGCACCGAGCGGACCGGCTCGTTGGTGACCGATCTGGATGGTGCTGTCCATTCGGCGGCCGCGCATGGAGCGGACGTTATCGTTGCGCCATTCGACGATCCGATCGGCCGTGATGCAATCATCGCGTGGCCGGGCGGAGTGCATATGCAGCTCTATTGGCATACCAAGCCGTCTAGCCAACCGCCGTTCCGCACCGTGCCGGAAAATCGCATTTATTTGTCCGCAGGCCGGGTCGATGCGTTTATCCAGAGCTTTGTCGGCTTCTCTGGCGGCGCGGTCGTTGCCGACGAGCGCAACGCGCCGGGAATTGAAATCGGGAAAAAAGGCGAAACGTACCGGCGTGTGCGCGTCACCTCCGGCTTCGGCAAAATCACCATCGCCGCCACCGACGGGCATCTGCCTTATCCATACGGCCGTGAGCTCACCGGATATGAAGTGACGAGCCTTTCGGACACGCTCGCGAAGGCGCGCGATACCGGCGCCACTGTGCTGGTGGGTTCTTACAAAACCGAGCGCGGATACGCGGCGATGGTGGAATTTCCTGGCGGCTATATCGCCGAAGTCCACTCCGCCGCGGAGTAGCAGGTGTCAGGACGGCAACCGCTGCTACCGTCTGCCCGTTAAGCCGCGATCTTCACGTACTCGAAATCGCCTGGCTTGTTGTCGATGCCGATGCGCGGCGGAGCAATCCAGCTCGCGAATTTGCCGGGTTCGATCACCCGCTCCATCAGGCTGACAATAAAATCGCCGTCGCCGCTTGACGGCAGCCACTTGCCGAGGTTGCGGTTCCAGGCCGCTTCGTCGATCAGCACGCCGGCGGGAGAGACTTTCACATCCCTGAACTCGCCGATCTGGCGGTGGAAGCCGACATGCGGCAGTTGGAACTGGAAGGCGACGCCGGACCGCCCAATCAGCTTGTTCCAGCGATCGAGTCCCCGCTGGCAATCGGCGGTGTAGTCGTCACGCAGCCGCATATTCACGGCCGTGAGCGCCGGCTCGTCGACGCGCTTAATTTCGCCACCGACCAGCTTGAGCACGGGATAGGTCGAATGTTCGAGCCGGTGATCGTCCTCGATCTTGGTTTCCTGGAAGCGGCCTTTGAGGCCGGAGTTGAACGAATTGGCGGCGTTGGTCGAAACTTCCGAGCCGAACAGATCGAGCGACAGCGAATAGTGCAGGTTTAGTTTTTTCTGGATCGTCGGCAGGTCGATGACGCCGAGGCTGCGGACCTTTTCGATGTCGTTCGGATCGGCGATGCCCGCCGCCTGCATCGCTTCGCAGGTGCGCTGGATAGTCCGGCCGACGCCGGTCTCGCCGACGAACATGTGATGCGCTTCCTCGGTCAGCATGAAGCGGCAGGTGCGCGACAGCGGATCGAAACCCGATTGCGCCAGGCTCTCAAGCTGCATCTTGCCGTCGCGATCGGTGAAGAAGGTGAACATGTAGAACGACAGCCAATCCGGCGTCGCCTCGTTGAAGGCGCCGAGCATGCGCGGCTTGTCGGCGTCGCCGGAGCGGCGCTGCAGCAATTCGGCCGCCTCTTCGCGCCCGTCGCGGCCGAAATATTTTTGCAGAATGTAGACCATCGCCCAGAGATGGCGGCCTTCCTCGACATTGACCTGGAAGACGTTACGCATGTCGTAGAGCGAGGGCGCGGTCTTGCCGAGATGGCGCTGCTGCTCCACCGAGGCCGGCTCGGTGTCGCCTTGAATGACGACAAGGCGGCGCAACATGGCGCGATATTCGCCGGGCACATCCTGCCAGGCCGGTTCGCCGTAATGGTGGCCGAACGGTATCGTGCGGCCCTCCTCCTTCGGCGCGAGCAGAATTCCCCAACGGTATTCTGGCATTTTTACATAGTCGAATTTGGCCCATCCCTTCGGATCGACCGAAACCGCGGTGCGCAAATACACCAGCGATTCCTGGAAACCCTGCGGCCCC
>DATNNI010000314.1:0-2138 GCA_035601915.1 Xanthobacteraceae bacterium | reverse complement strand
CGCCATCGATCGCCTGCTGCACGGCGGCCGGCGGCGTCTCCTCGCGGGCCTCCGGCCAGCGCCGCAGCACCCGCCGGCGGCTCCGGCGCTTGGGTCGCGGAACCCCCGCCGCGACGGCCACGGCCACTTGTGTGGAGCAAGTGCTCAACCGCGTGCCGCGTCAGGACCACGATCACTCCTCAGCCGTTCTAACTGTTTTGCAACGAAGTCCCACGCCTGAGCGACCATGCGCGCGGCCTCGGCGTCCGATTCAGTGATTTCAGCGTTGGCGGCACGGATCACTTCCTTGGGATCAATGGGGGCCAGCTTATTCTCAAGGGCGAGCCGCAGCGCTTTAACGGCTTGCCGTGTGTACGCCATCTCCGGCGGCTCGTCGATATCGATCTTGTCCGCGATCTGTTCGAACCGCTTGGCGACGGCGCGCAATGCGACGGCCAAGAACCTACGTTCCTTCGCGGGCAGATCGGCGCGGCGTTGAACCACCTTGTTTAGCTTGTTTTGCAGCACTGCCGTCGGAACGGCGGCGAGCCCAGACGCAAGCTTGTACGCGGACATGCCGAACGACGTCGCTTTTGATTCCTCGCTCATGCGCTCGGGCTTCAACGCGCTCACCGTCTCGCCAGCAACGGCGCGCTCGATGATCTGCTGACGCTCCTGTTCGTCCATCGCGGCCAGCGCGGTGATCTCGCTCGGCTTGTCGAGCGACGTGCCGACGATCTTCTTCATCACGTCGTCGCCGAGCTCCGTCGCTTCGGCCACGTCCTGCTGCACGGCCGCCTCAGATCGGCCGGTGCGCTTGGCGTGCGCCTTGGTAAAGCGCTCCGGCTTGGAAACCTTCCCAGCTTTTGGGACGGTTTTCGACGGCCGGCCGCCCTTGGATTTCGGGTGCTCCTGCTCATGAAGCGCCTTCAATCTGGCGGTGTAGGTTTTGCGAAGCGCCGGGCTCAGTTCGCGGCGATGCAGGTTCTCCTCGATCTCGATCGCCTCGACGGCGCGTGCGATCTCCTGCGTGTCGCCATAGATGGCACGGGCCAGGACCGTCTCGCACCCTGCGCGCATGTGCGCTTCGAGCCGGTTGCGGCCGGCGACCAGGATGGTGACGTTACCGGTCTGCTTTCGCCACACATGGATGGGCGGCAATGCGTTCACGTTGCCGGCTTTGATCGCCGCTACGATGGCCTCGACGACATCCTCGTCGACCGGCAGGCGATCGGCGGGGACCCTAATCGAGCCGACTGTCACGTCCTCCGGTGCGCCCCAGGATCCAGCGACTTTCTCCGAGCGACTGGCAAACTCGCCCTTCGCGTCGGCGAGTTTGCTCCGCGCCCCCGTTTCAAGTGCGGCGCTCTCGTCGCCGACCGCGACAGGATCAGTGTTCGACAGGACGGCGGGCTCGTTAGTCATTGCCGCCCCCTGCGTCGCTTCCGGTGCACGTGCAGTTGCCCCCAACAGTGCCAGGGCCGGGCTTCCAGAAGGTCACCCCAAGTATGGTGCCCGGCAGAAGGGCAGCCGCAACAAGCTTGGCGGCGATCTGCGCCAGATGATCATGGACGCGATCACTGAGACCGGGTTTGTCGGGAAGGACGAGAAGGACGAGCCGATTGCTATTGGCGTTGATGGCTGCAAGGGCTTCATCAAATGGCTGTACCTGCATGAGCCCAAGACGGCTGCAGCGCTGCTGGCCCGCGTCCTGCCCTACTACTTTGGAGCCGGCGAGCATGGCACGAGCGAGACCGGACGAATGTGCAAAGCACTGTGCGGGCTTGGGAAAGACGACCGCCCGAAATTCCGAGTTCTTTAGGTTCTAAAGAACCGGATCCCTTGCGGCCGGCTCCGGGTACATCAGCCGCGCGGGGCCACCACGCCCCGGCACGGCCGACCCTGTTTGCAACAAGGCCGAAAAGCCCTTTGCAGCCCGAAGCGGCTTTGTGGCATGTTTGCAACGCTAACTTATTGAGGACGCGGGGTGATGGGGCAATTGCGAAACCCATCATGGGGCGGCGTCGATGGGCGGATGATGGGTTTCGCTTGCGCTCTACCCATCCTACGCGCATCCATCTGAATCAAAAAAGACCCCGGCTGTCGCCGGGGCCTTGATGTAGAGCCGACTTTTCAGGTGGATCTCACCAGAAATTCGG
>DATNNI010000313.1:0-6587 GCA_035601915.1 Xanthobacteraceae bacterium | reverse complement strand
GTCTTCTTCAAAAGCCCGCGTACCGCCTCAGCGCCGAGATGCGAGGTGCCGAGCCCGCGTCCCTTCAGGATGCGCCGTTCCTTGATGCCGGTGCGCTCGACGATCCATTCGTCGCTGGTGTCGACCATCTGCGCCAGTTCGGCGTTGGTGAGGACGTCCGGGGGCACATAGCCGTGCACCGCGGTGATTGCGGCGCAAGCGGCCGGCCGACGTGCGGCTTTTGCTTTTCTGGGCTGCTTCGTCATTGCCGCAGGACACTCGTTACGCCCATTAAATATTGGTTACGCGCCTTAGCATGCGGTTAACGCTGAGCCGAAGGCGCGGCGACATCATGGCGCGCTGCCTTTTGCGGCGTGGAGGACGAGCGCGGCCGCCTCCTCGCTCGGCGTCGTGTCTACCCTCATCAGACCATCGATCCGGCCGAAGGCCTCGACCTGCCGGGCCCGTTCGGGGCTATTCACTCGCAGCAACGGCGAAAGCGCGTCGGCGAGCTTTTCCGCCGTGCAATCGCGCTGCAGGAATTCCGGAACGACATTCTCGCCGATGACCAGGTTGGCGAGGATCACGGTCGACAACCGGCGGTGCAAACCCATCAGGCGAGCGACGATTTCCTCAATCGGTGAAACGAGATACGCGGCAACACTGGGCACCCCGGCGATCGCGAGCTCAAGGGTGACGGTCCCCGATGCCGCCAGCGCTGCTCGCGCCGAGCGAAATGCCGCCCATTTATCGGCCGGCTCGACCACGATGCGCGGCTTTGTTTCCCAGCCGGCAACACCGGCGCGTACTTGTTCCAGCCTGTTCGCCATAGTGGGCAGAATAAGCTCCATGGGCCCGCTGCGCTCAACGACGCGGCTGATCGCCGCCCCAAATACCGGAAGGAGACGCTTAAGTTCGCTTGAGCGGCTGCCGGGAAGGACCAGAACGAGCGGAGGATCGGCCAATCGGCGTTCAGTCTCATCCGCTTTGGGACGCAGGTCCGCGACATGCTCAATCAGGGGATGACCGACATAGACGCAGCGCGGTCCGCGGAGTTTGGCATAGGCCTCCGGCTCGAAGGGAAGGATCGCGAGCACGCAATCGATATACGAGCGCATGGCCAGCGCCCGTCCCGGCCGCCAGGCCCAAACAGAAGGCGCGACATAATCGAGAATCGGAATGGTGGGAACGCGTCGGCGGATCCTGCGAGCGACGCGGTGGGTAAAATCCGGGCTGTCGATGATGACGACGGCGTCGGGCCGCGCCGCGATGACGGCATCGGCGGTCTCGCGAATGCGCCGCAAAATCAGTGGCAACCGCCGGGGAATCGCGGTTAAGCCGAATATTGAAAGTTCATCGATCGGGAAGAGGCTCTGCACGCCCGCGGCTGCCATGGCATGGCCGCCGACGCCGCGAAGCGAGAGGCCACTTCCTTCGTGGGCACGGAGTGTTCGCGCGAGCGAGGCACCGAGCGCGTCTCCCGATTCTTCTGCGGCGACGAGGTAGATCACGCGCAGCGGCGTCGGCGAGACCTCCGTCACGACGAAGCGACCTCGCTCACACCAACAAGAAAAATATTGGCGCGATCCGTAGCCGCGATAACTTCCATCGGTGCGGCAACCAGGGTGCTGCCGGCGGTGACCGCCACTCCCGCAAGCCCGGCACGGGCGACATTTTCTATGGTTTGCGGTCCGATTGCTGGCAGATCAAAGCGACGGTCTTGCCCCGGCTTGGGCGATTTTACCAACACGCCCGTGCCAATCCGCGCCGTCACGCGGCGCTGGCGGCGCATCTCGGCGATCCGCGCCAACATGTTGTCGGTTCCCTCAACCCCTTCGACCGCAAGCACATGGTTGTCGGCAACGACCGCCGCTTGACCCACATCGAACGGGCCAAGCGCTGCGATTACCTGAATTGCTTTCGCAATGTCTGCTTTGTCGCCCTCCGTCGGCAGGCGCTGGGCCAGTACCCCCTCGGGAACGAAGATTTCCGGGGCCACCGCATCAAGTCCCACGATCGTCAGACCGCCCTCCTCGATGATGCCGGCGACGCCTTTCAGGAGCTGATCATCACCGCCGCGAAAGGCGCGGAGGAGGCGCGGTATGGCGCGGAAGGTCGGCCAATCAAGACGGATTTTTGCCAGCGGCGGCCGCAACACCGTGCCAATGAAAACCGCCTCGCGGCAGCCCTCACGACGGGCAAGGCGCACCAGCCGTCCAACCTGGCCGAGCGCGACCCAGTGATGCGGATGCAGTTCGACTACGTTGCGGTCGGCCCATCCTTTGATGCCAAGCATCACCGGTTGCCGGCCACTACGGAGAACCGCCGCCGCGACGGCCTTCGGAAAATTGCCGCCGCCGCAGATGATGGCGAGCGGAGTTGGCACCGCTGCCGAAACCTCGCGGCCACCATCTTGGCGCTCAGGCGGAGTCATGTTCGGCTTCTTCGCCGCCGTTTTGGCCCGGGGGGCGCATCAACGGCCGCTTTCCGCCTTCGCGGATGAAGGCGATGATCTTGACGACGCGCGGCTCATCGGCGAACTCGCGAGCGACGCCTTCGACCCTGCCGGCGAACGTGCCCGCGCCGAAAAACAATTGCCGATAGGCGCGGCGTAGCTGAAGCATCTGCGAATGCGTGACGCCGCGGCGGCGCAGCCCAACAACGTTCAGTCCGACCAGATCTTCGCGGTAGGCCATGGTGAAGGGAATGACATCGGCCCGGATGGGGCTCATTCCACCGATCATGACGCCTTCCCCCACGCGACCGAACTGATGGACAGCAGCGAGACCGCCGAGAAAGGCGCCGTCACCAATCGTGACATGACCGCCGAGCGTTACGTTGTTCGCAAACGTGACTTGATCGCCGATCCGGCAATCGTGCGCGACGTGGCTTCCGACCATGAGAAAGCAGCGCGCACCGACGCGGGTCACCCCACCGCCGTCTTCCGTACCGGTATTCATTGTCGTGCCTTCGCGGATATCGCAGCCAGGCCCGATAATCAGCTGCGTGGCGCCGCCGCGGTAATGCACCGATTGCGGTGGCGTCCCGAGCGACGCAAATGGATAAACGACAGTGCCTTCGCCGATCGTCGTGACGCCGGCGATATGAACGTGGGCGATCAGGCGCACGCCGTCGCCAAGCTGCACATCCGGCCCGACTGTGCAGTAGGGACCGATCTCGACACCGTCGCAGACGCGCGCACCGGCGGCCACGCGCGCGGTAGGATCGATCGCCATTTAATCCCCGGGTAAATAAGCGCCGAGAACGGCCTCGGCGACGACAGCATCGCCGACTTTAGCTTCGCCGCGGTACCACCACATGTTGCGGCGATGCGCGACCTTGCTCATGTGATACTCAAGCACATCGCCCGGCCCAGCCGTTTTCCGAAACTTGGCCTTATCGATGGTCAAAAAAAACATGGTGCGCGCCTTTTCGCGCGCCCGTAACTGCCGAAGGCAGAGCACGCAGGCCGTCTGGGCCATGCCTTCGATGACCAGTATTCCGGGCATTACCGGATTGTCGGGAAAATGGCCGACAAATTGCGGCTCGTTCATCGTGATGTTTTTAATGCCGACACCGTGCTCGTCGCCGCGTATCCCGATGACGCGATCGATCAACAAGAATGGATAGCGGTGCGGCAACAACCGCAGGATTTCGCGGATGTCGGCCGCGCCGAGAGCCTCTTCGTTCATTCCGGCTCACCTTTGCGATCATCGCCACGCGCCAGCCGCCGCACGACCGAGACGCCCTTCATAAAATCGCGCACCGGCTGTGCCGGCGAGCCTAACCAGCGCTCGCCGGGCGGTACGTCATGCATCACTCCACTTTGTGCACCGAGCTGCGCTCCAGTTCCGATGGTGACGTGATCGGCAATGCCGACTTTGCCGCCGAGCATGACGAAGTCTCCCAGTACGGCACTCCCCGATATACCGACCTGCCCGGCAATCAGGCAGTGTCGTCCGATGCTGACGTTGTGTGCTATTTGCACAAGGTTGTCGATCTTGGTGCCTTCGCCGATGACGGTATCACGGGTCGAACCGCGGTCGATGGTGGTATTGGCGCCTATTTCCACGTCGTCCTGGATAATGACCCGGCGGCTCTGCGGGATCTTCAAATGGCCGGCTGCCGATGGAAGATAGCCGAAGCCGTCCTGACCGATACGAGCGCCGGGATGGATGATGACCCGATCGCCGATCAGCGCGTGCGCGACGGTTGTGCCAGAACCGATGACGCAATCGCGGCCGATCGCGACAGACTTGCCGATGGCCGCACCGGCCGCGATGAGCGTTCCCGTACCGATTTCGGAATCCGGACCGATGACCGCGAGCGGATCGACCGTGACGCCGGCTTCCAGTCGCGCGCTCGGATGGACGTAGGCGCCCGAAGCGCGCCCGGCCGTGCCAAACAGCGATGACGGCCGCAACGCGTCCGGAAAGAGCGCGCGCGCTACGGTGACGAAGGCCCGATAAGGCTGGGGCGTGATCAACACCGCCAGTCCTGCGGGCGCATTCTTGGCGAAGCGCGGCATCACCAAACACGCGCCGGCGCGCGTGACCGCGAGCGCGCCGAGAAATTTAGGATGATCCAAAAAACTGATGTCGGACGCTCTCGCCGTGTCGAGCGGCGCGATATCGCTGATGGCGGCGTCAAGCGGAACGCCGGGGCCAGGCTCGGCACGCGTAAGCGCGACGATTTCGGCAATCGTCAGGCTGCGCTTGTTGGGTAAGAAATCCGGCATTGAACCGGTCTCGAGCGTGCCTGCAGCCCTGATCAGAACCGCGCGCCGCCGCCAAACTGGAAAAACTGCGTGCGGTCGTAAGGCTGCTTGAGGACCGGGTAGGCGAAATCGAAACGCAGCGGACCGAAGGGTGAATCCCAGATCAGGCTCGCCCCGACGGATACCCGCGGAGCTGACGAATCCGCGTAGAGCAGTCCGCATTGGCAAACATACGATGTCCCGGGGATGTTGGGGGTCACTAGGCCGTTGATTTCACCGGTGGCCGGATACTGGGTCTCTCCCTTATAGCCCCACTCCGAACCTGAATCGACGAACACGGCGCCGCGGAAGCCGGCATCCTTTGGCAAAAAGTAGAAGGGGTACTGAAATTCGAGGCTAGCGCCCCAGTACATCGTGCCGCCCAGTGCGTCGTCTGCTCCGCCTATGGTCTGGTCGCGCGGGCCCAAGCCGGCCGGCTGGAAGCCGCGGACGAGGTTCTGACCCATCTTGAAGTCGTCGAGCACGCTGACGTAGCCGTTGTTCGACACGCAAGTGCCGGACGTGGGACATTTTTTCAATCCCAGCATATCGCCGCCTTGCAGATGCAGCACGCCGACAAGGTCGGAAATCACCTCATAGTAGCCGCGGAAATCGATAACCGAACGGAGGTAAGCCGTCGTGCCGCCGAGGCCGGCAATGTCCTGACCGAAATTGACCAGCAGTCCGCTAGTCGGATGCTTGTTGTTGTCGAGGGTGTTGAAGGTCAATCCGTATCCGGGCTGGGAAACGATTTCGGTGCCGTAAGACAGCTCTTCACGAATCGGCAGCGCGGCCACGTAGAGCGGCAAGTTGTTCTGGTACAGACAGTTCGACTGGAAATTCGCCGGCTGCCACCCCGGATAGGCCGCATTGATACCACCTGGAACCCCAAGCGACGCCGCGGCCAGCGCAACCGGAGTCGGGAACGTCGATGTGAAGTTCGGGTTGATGTTGGTGCAATCGTCCAAAGACGATGACAGCGAAATTTGCTGCGCATAAATCGAGTAGCGCAATTGCAGACTTAAGTCCTCGCGCAGCGGAATACCGAACTTCAGGTTGGTGCCGTAATTGCTCGTTCCATACGAGAGGTACGGGCTCGCCAATGTTTGGCGGGCGAACAAATCGATGCCCCCCGACATCCGATAATCGAGAAAATAGGGCTCGACGAAATTGAACTCGACGCCGCGGATATACTGACCGGCGGTGAGCGACGCCCGCGCATAGCGGCCGGTCCCCAAAAGGTTACGCTCGGAGACGGACACCTGGCCCATGAACCCATCGGCGGTCGAATATCCGCCCATAACCGAGAAGTCGCCGGTCGAGGTTTCTTCAACGTCGACGTTGATCACCACCCGATCAGGCGCCGAGCCCGGCTCGTTGGTGATTTTGACGGCCTTGAAGAAGTTGAGGTTTTTGATGCGGCGTTCGGCGCGGTCGATCAGAGCGCGGTTGTATGGATCGCCCTCGGAGATATCGAACTCGCGCCGGATCACATAATCGCGGGTTCGCGAGTTGCCGCGAATGTTGATGCGTTCGATATAGGCGCGCACCCCTTCGTCAACGACGAAAACTACGCTGACAGTGCGGGTTTGCGCATTGCGATCGCCTCGCGGCCGCACCGTGGCGAACGGGTAGCCGTGCTTCGCGATCTCGACGGTCAAATCCTCGACCGTCTTTTCGATCGCGTCGGCGTTGTAGACGTCTCCTTGACGCGCTCGCAGCCCCACTAAAAGCGAGCCAGTGTCGATGGCGCGGATGTTGGATTGAACGTCGATCGCCGCGAAGCGGTAAAGCGGCCCTTCCTCGATGGTAAAAGTGATGATGAAGCCTTTTTGCCCCGGGTCGTACTCGC
>DATNNI010000312.1:0-14570 GCA_035601915.1 Xanthobacteraceae bacterium | reverse complement strand
GCTCGACGCAATGCGCGACATGGTCGGCAAGAATCTCCTCCTCCGCGCGACGGAGCGCGGCACGCACGGCGGAGAGCTGGGTGACGACATCGATGCAATAACGCTCGTCTTCGACCATGCGCGCCAGCCCGCGGACTTGGCCTTCGATCCGTTTGAGGCGCTTGAGCACCGACGTCTTGGCATCCGATCGCATGCCACGTATATACCCCTACCGGGTAACCGTTTCAAGGCGATCATATCGTGGCGCATCCGACCCATCCGCAAAGCGAAGCGCTCGCCGCGACCGATCCGGTCTGTGGTATGGAGGTCGATCCCGCCAAGACGCCCCACCGCTACGCCCACGAGGGACGCGAGCACTTCTTCTGCTGCGCCGGGTGCCGGAGCAAGTTCATCGCCGACCCTGAAAAATATCGGCAAAGCGCGGCCGCCAATGCGGCAGACCCGCAGGTCCCAGGCGCGATTTACACTTGCCCGATGCATCCGCAAATCCGCCAAGCCGGCCCGGGCGCCTGCCCGATCTGCGGCATGGCCCTTGAACCCGAGGCGGGCGCGCAAGACGACGGCGCCGAACTCGCCGACATGACGCGACGGCTGTTGCTTTCGGCGGTGCTGGCGCTTCCGGTCGTCGTGCTGGAGATGGGGGCCCACGTGTTTGGCTTCGCGCCGCTTTCGCATGGAGCTTCAGCGCTCACGCAGCTTGCGCTCACGACGCCGGTGGTGCTTTGGGGGGGATGGCCGTTCTTTGTGCGCGGCGCTCAATCGCTGCGGACCGGCCATCTCAACATGTTCACGCTGATCGCGCTCGGGACTGGCGCAGCCTACATCTACAGTATCGTCGCCGCCCTTGCGCCACAGCTTTTCCCGGCGCAATTCCGCGACATCCACGGCGGTGTCGCCGTCTACTTCGAAGCGGCCGCAGTCATCACCGTGCTGGTGCTGCTCGGCCAAGTGCTTGAGCTTCGCGCGCGCGCTGCCACGTCGGGAGCTATTCGTGCATTGCTCGAGCTCGCGCCGAAGACCGCGCGGCGTCTTTGGCAGGACGATAGCGACGAAGATGTGCCCCTGGACCAACTCGCGGTCGGCGATCGCCTTCGCGTTCGGCCCGGCGAGAAGATCCCGGCCGACGGGTCGGTCATTGACGGCCAATCGTCCGTCGATGAATCGCTTGTGACCGGCGAGTCGATGCTGGTTGCCAAGTCGCCGGGCGATGGCGTGATCGGCGGCACGCTCAATCAAAGCGGCGGCTTCATCATGCGCGCCGACAAGGTCGGCCGCGACACTCTGCTTGCGCAGATCGTGCAGATGGTCGCCGCGGCCCAGCGATCGCAGGCGCCGATCGCGCGGCTGGCCGATCGGGTCGCGTCCTGGTTCGTGCCACTGGTCATAGCGATCGCGGTTGCAGCCTTTGTCGTCTGGTCGGTCTTCGGGCCTGAACCCCGGATCACCTTCGCGCTCCTTGCGGCGGTGAGCGTCCTCATCATCGCCTGCCCGTGTGCGCTCGGTCTTGCCACGCCGGTATCGATCATGGTGGGCGTCGGCCGCGGCGCCCAAGCCGGCATTCTGATCAAGAATGCCGAAGCGCTGGAGCGGCTGGAGAAGGTCGATACGCTCGTTCTCGACAAAACCGGTACGCTGACCGATGGAAAACCGCGGCTCGTCGGCCTCGTCGCGGCCGAAGGCCGAAACGAGCAAGACGTGTTGCGGCTTTTGGCAAGCGTCGAGCGCGCAAGCGAGCATCCGCTCGCAGCAGCGATACTCTCCGCCGCCGCCGAACGCGGCCTCGATCTTGCGGAGGTTCGTGACTTTCATTCGACGCCCGGTGGAGGCATCACCGGCAATGCGGACGGTCACGAGGTGGCGCTTGGCAGCCAAAGCTTTCTCACAGAGCTTGGCGTTACCGCCGCATTGCCCCAAGAAGAAGCGGAGCGCCAGCGGGGCGACGGTTCGACAGTCATCTTCACCGCCATCGACGGCAAGTTTGCCGGGCTTCTGGCCATCGCCGATCCGATCAAGCCCAGCGCAGCCACTGCTTTGCGAATGCTCCGCAACGAGGGACTGCGGATTGTGATGCTGACCGGCGATAACCGGACAACCGCGGATGCCGTTGCGCGCCGCCTTGAGATCAGCCAAGTCGAAGCCGAAGTCCGGCCGGATCAAAAGAACCGTATTGTCCTGGAGCTGCGCCGGCAAGGCCGCGTGGTCGCCATGGCCGGCGATGGCGTCAACGACGCGCCGGCGCTCGCCGCCGCCGATGTCGGCATTGCGGTAGGCGCCGGCACAGACGTGGCGGTCGAGAGCGCCGGCATCACACTCGTCAGAGGCGATCTCCTCGGGATTGTGCGGGCGCGGCGGCTGGCGCGCGCGACCATGCGCAATATCCGGCAAAATCTGTTCTTTGCGTTCGTCTACAACGGCGCCGCGATCCCGATCGCCGCGGGTATTTTCTATCCGGCATTCGGCATCACGCTCTCGCCGATGATCGGCGCGGCGGCGATGGCTTTGTCGTCTGTGTGCGTAATTGGCAACGCGCTCCGTCTGCGCACAGTCGCGCTTGAGCCCTAACCCCAGCTCCGGCGCACCCGCGCGCCAAGATCAACCGGAGGATGCGAGGCTTTTGCCGATGCCTGTACGACCGCCGGCGGCCAAGCGCAGCATTCGAAGTGCTGCAACAGTGACGACGGAATAAAGCGGGTGCGCGACGCGTAGAGATGACGGTCGCCGTTCTTCTGCTGCGCATGTACGAAAAACCGCTGCGGCACCATCAAATGCAGGTGGTCTTTCGCGCGCGTCATCGCGACGTAAAGGAGCCGCCGCTCCTCTTCGATCTCGGCGCTGGTCCCGGTCGCGAGGTCGGAGGGAAGACAGCCGTCGACGGTGTTTAAAATAAAGACCGATTTCCATTCCTGCCCTTTGGCGGAATGGATGGTCGAAAGAATGAGATAATCGTCGTCAAGCAGCGGATCGCCAGCGCGGGCGCTGGTCGCTTCCGGCGGATCGAGCGTGAGCTCGGTCAAGAAGCGTTCCCGGCTCGGATAGGTCGAGGCGATTTGCACCAATTGCAACAAGTCCGGTTCACGCAAATGCGCATCTTCGTGAATGCGGTGCAAATGCGGCTCGTACCAGCGCGTCAGAAGGTCGAGCTCCGCCGGCCAGGGCGTCGTGCGGCCATGAACGGCGCGGACGGTTTCGACAAATGCCGGCCAATGCTCCGCCGTCGCGG
Organism: Xanthobacteraceae bacterium; assembly: GCA_035601915.1. Lineage (GTDB taxonomy): Bacteria > Pseudomonadota > Alphaproteobacteria > Rhizobiales > Xanthobacteraceae > BOG-931. Next base: position 11,350 of record DATNNI010000312.1, on the reverse strand, counting down.
CAGGCGGGTCCATCTCGTCCAACCCTCGGAGCCCGGAGTTGCCGACGTGCTCCAGGACGCGCGCCGCCGTCGCCGGGCCAGCGCCCGGCAACAACTGAACAACGCGGAAGCCCGCGATCCGATCGCGCGGATTTTCCGCCCAGCGCAAGAGCGCGAGTAAGTCCTTGACGTGGGCGGCCTCAAGGAATTTCAGCCCGCCGAATTTCACGAACGGAACGTGTCGCCGCGTAAGTTCGACCTCCAGCGGGCCGGAATGGTGAGACGCCCGGAATAAGACGGCTTGCGTCTTCAGCGCCAGCCCTTGTTCGCGCGCCTCAAGCACCTTCTCGACGATGTAACGCGCTTGATCGGCTTCGTCGCGAACACTGGTCAGTCGCGGTTTCTCCGCCGATTTTCGTTCCGACCACAAGTTCTTGGTGAACCTTTCCTGCGCCAGCCCGATCACGGCATTGGCGGCAGCCAGGATCGGCCGGGTGGAGCGGTAATTCTGCTCCAGCGTCACCATCTCCGCGCGTGGCGTAAATTGCGCCGGAAAATCGAGGATATTACGGACCGTCGCGGCACGGAACGAATAAATCGACTGTGCGTCGTCGCCGACCACCGTCAGCCCGGCTCCGTTGGGCCGGAGCGCCAGCAGCACCCTCCCCTGCAGTGCGTTAGTGTCCTGATACTCGTCGACCAGCACGTGGTCGAAGCGGCCGGCAATCTCCGCCGCTATCGCCGGCTCCTGCATCATATGCGCCCAATAGAGCAGGAGATCGTCGTAATCGAGCACCTGCTGACGCTGCTTGGCCTCGACGTAATGCGCAAACAGCTTCCGCAACTGCTCGGCCCACACCGCGCACCACGGAAAGGAACGGCTTAGAACGTCATCGAGCTGGTTCTCGCTGTTGACCACGCGCGAATAGATCGCAAGGCACGTGCTTTTTGCCGGGAAGCGCTTTTCCATCTTCGAATAGCCGAGGTCGTAGCGCACCAGATTGACGAGATCGGCCGAATCTTCGCGATCGTGGATGGTGAAAGCGGCCGCAAGGCCGATCGTTTCCGCGTACTCGCGCAACAGCCTGGCGCCAATGGCGTGGAACGTACCGGCCCACGACAGCGGCTCGCAAAAGGCTCCTGGGGTTCCACGGTTGAATTCGGACAGCAGCAAATCAACCCGTCGTGTCATCTCCGCCGCCGCGCGGCGGGAGAAGGTAAGAAGCATAATGCGGCGGGGATCAGCGCCTTGTTCGATCAGCCAAGCGACCCGATGGGCCAGTGTCGCCGTCTTGCCGGACCCGGCGCCGGCAATAATCAGGAGCGGCCCGGCATTGGCGGCCGGAAGGCCGCCGTATTCGACAGCGCGCCGCTGCTGCGGATTGAGTTTGTCCAGGTTTGCCAAGGGCAGACTTCGACTCGTCAAGACTTCGAATCATAAAGCGACCGAAGCCCGACTGAATCACGATTTGCGCTTCATCCGCAACGACCGGCGCAGAATGGCAATACGTAGCGATTTTTCCGCGGTTTAGAGGCCGTCGGCGGCAGCCTCAGTTTTCCGGCAGCGGAATGAATTCGGTTTCGTCGCCCGGGATTATTGCGAAGCGGCCGCTTTTCCACTCCTCCTTCGCCGCTTCGATCCGCTCTTTGCGCGAGGACACGAAATTCCACCACAGATAGCGCGGCCCTTCGAGCGCCGCGCCGCCGAGAAACATCAGCCGGGCCTGCTGCGTCGCCGTCACGGTGATACAATCGCCCGGACGAAAGATCAGAAGCCGCGGTCCCTCGAATTTGTCGCCGGCGATTTCGATTTCACCTTCGGTGACGTAGATCGCGCGCTCTTCGTGGTCGGCGTCAAGCGGCGCACTGGCACCGGGTTCGAGCAGGACTTCGGCATAGAACCATTCCGACACCATGCCGACCGGAGACCGCTGGCCGAAGGCCGACCCGGCGATGACGCGAGCGCGAATGCCCTGATCTTCGATGCCGGGAAGAACGGCAGCATCAAAATGCTCGAATAACGGCTGCATTTCTTCGTGCTGTTGCGGCAATGCGATCCAGCTTTGGATGCCGTACATGCCCCCGCCGGTGGTGCGGACCTCGCCCGGGGTGCGCTCGGAATGCGAGATACCGCGTCCCGCCGTCATCAGGTTCATGGCGCCGGGCGTGATCTCGAGCGCGTTGCCTTCGCTGTCGCGATGCATGATGCAGCCCTCGAACAGATAGGTGACGGTTGCGAGCCCGATGTGCGGATGCGGACGCACATCCATTCCCCGTCCCGCGACCAACTGGACCGGTCCCATTTGATCGAAGAAGATAAAGGGACCGACCATCTGGCGTTTGCCGTGCGGCAACGCCCGGCGCACGGAAAAACCATCGCCAAGATCGCGCACGCGCGGCACGACAATCAGCTCGAGCGCGTCGCAAGAGCGCTTGTCGCCGAGCACGGGATCCTTATCCGGCATCCAGCTCATGTTTGTGGCCTCCCGATCGCTTGCATGCCGCTCATTATATTACGCGGCCCGTCCGGCGCGCTGCTCGTTCACGCCGTCAATGTATGATAAAGGCACGCAAACCGCCAATGGCGACCGCTATTTAGGTGTCCTATCGGTGTCCATTTCACCGCCTTCGCTGACCGGCGTCGCCCTGCTTCTCGGCTTGAGCTTGTTTTTGGGCCTCGCCTTCGAGGATTTTTTCGCCCGCGGTGACCTGAAACGTCCCGGCGGCATTCGTACTTTCCCGATGCTCGCCTTCGCCGGCGGCATCCTCTACATCCTCGATCCGGTTCATCTCGTTCCTTTCACCGGCGGCCTGATCATCCTCGGCGCCTGGTTGGCGATTTTCTACTCCCGGCATGTCCAGGAAAAGGACGAAGAAGGCGAGCCGAATGTCGGGCTGGTCGTGCCCGCCCTCAACATTCACGCTTATCTTCTCGGCGCCATCGCTTTCGCCTTGCCGCCCTGGGTCGCGGTGACGTTTACCGTCGCCGCGGTGCTGTTGCTCACCGGACGAGACAGATTGCACGCCTTGGCGCGGCGCATTGAGGCCAAAGAGATCGTGACGGCCGGCCAATTCCTGATCCTGACCGGGATCGTGCTGCCGCTCTTGCCCAACACGCCGGTGACGACATTGACGAACATCACGCCGCGGCAGGCGTGGCTGGCATTGGTTGTCGTCGCCGCGCTGTCCTATGCGAGCTATCTGGCGCAACGCTACTGGGCGGCCGCCGCGCGGGGCCTGTGGATGGAAGCGCTCGGCGGGCTTTACTCCTCGACCGCAACAACAGTGGTTTTGGCGCGCGAAGCCAAAACCGGAGCGGTCACGCGCCAGCACGCGCAAGCCGGCATTACGCTCGCCACGGCGATCATGTATTTGCGCATTCTCGTGGTGGTAGCATTTTTCAACTTCGGTCTCGCGCTGGTGCTGGCGCCGTGGCTCTGCTGCCTATCATTGGCCGGCTTGGTGATTTGCGCCGTACAATATCGCCTTGGCAAAGCTCCGCTCGCGGAAAAACAGGGCGAAGCCTCAAATACTCCGCGTTTCGCGGCAAACCCGCTCGAACTCGGTCCGGCGGTAATTTTCGCGGGTCTCTTTATCGTGGTGTCGCTGGTTTCGAACTGGGCGAAGACCGAGTTTGGAACGTCAGGTATTTATGCGCTCGCCGCTATTGTCGGCGTCACCGACATCGACCCTTTTGTGCTTAATCTGGCGCAAGGCGGCACCGCGGGCCTGTCCGAGTCGGCGCTGGCGGCCGCAATCCTCATTGCCGCTTCCTCAAACAACGTCCTCAAAGCATTATACGCCGCGTTCTTTGCCGGCGGGCGCGCGACCGCGGCAAGCGCCATCATTCTGGTGTTGCTGGCCGCCGCCGGCGTCGTCTTTGCTTTGCTGCTTGCCGGACTTTAGTCGGGAGAGCGATTGCGACTAAGCGTCAGCGGATGACCTGATCGCTCTCCAACACCGGCGCGTCTATGGCGCACTTCTTGTCGGCCGCTGTCCGGCGCAAGACCTTTTCCTCGCCCACGGCTTTTTCATAGTTTGCTCGGTAAGACATCGCTCCGATCAAGGCACCACCGCCGCCCTCGCTCGCCTTGTCCGTCAGGTTGCGCAATTCGGTTTCGCGCGTTTGTAGCTCCTTCAAGCGATCCGTGAGCTGCTTGCAATGATAAGCGGAATATTGACCCGGATCGACAAGGTAGGTGTCGACGCTGGTCGAACACCCGGCCGCGCCGGCCAAAAACGTTGCCAGAAACACGTTCCGCGCAACCGCGCTTATAGCCATGAGAACGTCCAAGACTGTTACGATTGGTGGGCGTACCCCCGCCCTGAGATTCGCACGCTTGGTTGCAGTCGTCTGCGCCGCAAATAAGGCGAGCGCAACTTAGCCGCTTTTCTACAAGCCGGAAAAGCCATGGACTCGGCCATTGCCGAAAACCAGCGAATTGCGACTAAGATAGTTTGGTTACGTAGCGCGAAACTTTGATCACGAGGGCATAACCGATGAAGACGCATTTCGAGTTTGAACGAGCAAGCCTGGAGCTCAAAGGATCGGTCGCGCTTTTGAACATGAACGATCCGCAAGTGCTCAATGCCGTCTCGGCGGAGATGCTGCAAGGACTGTCCGAGGCGCTCGATACGCTCGCCGAGTCGGCGAGGAAGCCCCGCTGTCTGGTGCTGACGGGAGTTGGCCGCGCCTTCTCGACCGGCGCGAACTTGCAGGGCCGCGGCAGCAAAAACTTCACGCCGCGCGGCGCCGGGCGGACGCTCGAGACGCTATTTCACCCCTTCATGCGCCGGTTGCGCGATTTGCCCTACCCGATCGTGACGGCGGTCAACGGTCCGGCGGCCGGAGCCGGCATGAGCCTGGCGCTCATGGGCGATCTCATCCTTTGCGCTCGCTCGGCTTACTTTCTGCAGGCATTTCGGCGCATCGGCTTGGTGCCCGATTGCGGCTCGACCTGGCTGCTGCCGAGATTGATCGGCCGCGCCCGGGCGATCGAACTATCACTGCTCGGCGAGCGCTTGCCGGCGGAAACGGCGCTGGCGTGGGGACTCGTCAACCGCGTGTTCAACGACGAACAACTAATGAGCGAAGCGCTGCGCCTGGCGGGCGAACTCGCGGACGGCCCGACCGCGGCGCTCGGCTTCATTCGCCGCCTCTATTGGGAAAGTCCCGAGAATTCGTATGAGCAGCAGCTCGATCTCGAGTGCCGCATGCAGCGGCTTGCCGGTGCCACCGCGGATTTTCAGGAAGGCGTCAACGCCTTCCTGGAAAAGCGCCCCGCCCAATTCACCGGCGCTTAGGTTGCGCGAGCACGACACGCTTACGAGATTCAGGGGACTTTGCTGAGCAACAGACTCAGCTGATAGTTGAATTGGTTGACCGCGTTCGATCCGGCAACTTTCGCCGGTATGACCGTATTTGCGCCGCCATAGAGCACTTCGTCGGCCGCAGCCGCAATGATCAAACCGGAGAACAGTGCAATCAGAAATTGCCGCATCGCTCGATGAGTAAGCGCGATACCTCACCGAAAGATTAATCGGCTGGACCCGGGACAAAATATCCGGTTCGCGTTCGCCTCATTGCGGCGGCTTTTTGTCCTTGGAATCAGGTTTCGCTTTCGGATTGGGGTTGGGTGCCGTAACGATCTTTGGTGGCGGATTAGCGGTGCCGGCCGCGCCCTCCGGCAATTTTTCCCGCGGCTTCGGCGTTTCTGCCTTGTCGGCGGGAAGCTTGGCTTCGTCCCGCGGCGGCTTGTTGTTGTTCGGCACCACGGCATGACCGGTCGGCGGATTAGGCTCCGCTTCCTGTCTCAGTGTCTCTTTGGCTTTCGGCGTTTCTTCCCGCTCTACCGGCTTGTTACCGGTCGCACCAGGTCGCAACGGGTTGTTAGGATTAGGTTCCGCTTCGCGCTTCAACGTATCCTTGGCTTTCGGGGTGTCTTCCCGCTCCATCGGCTTGTTGCCGATGATGGCAGGTCGCATCGCGTTATTCGGTTTTTGCAGGCCTTCCTCGCCAGGCCTTACTTCGCGCGCGGCGACCACACCTTTACCGCTGAACTCCCCGGGCTTGGCGGTCGCCGCAATCGCCGGCCGACCGTGATTTTCAGACGCAAGCAAATCCTTGTTGGCGCCGGCGGTTCGCTCGTGTTGGATTTGCAGCAGGTTGGCGGCGACGTGCTGTTCTCGCGCAGCAGCTTCTTCCTCCGGCGTCGGCCGCACTCTGGTGCCACCCGAACCACCGTTGAAGCTGACACGTGGCCCATTGTTGATGGTGACGGTTTCCTCGTAGACGTTGGTGATGCGAACGCCGCCGAAATTATTGACCGTTTGATTGTAGGCAAATACCCCGTTGACCCAACGCCCGCCGAGATAACCAACACCGCCATAGCCGAAGCCATAATTGACTCCGCCGTAGAAGCCGACGTGGGGCCCCCAATAGCCGGCGTTCCACACATAAATTCCGTCTCGAAAGCCCCAATAGCCGGGCGTCCACAACAGCCCGGCGGCTGGCGGCTCGACCCAGGTCCCGGGAACCCAGAAGTAGCCGAGTGGACCGCCGCTCCAATATCCGGGCGTCCAGATGTAACCCTCGCCCGGGATCGGCGGCTCATCGTAGACCGGCAGTTCAGGGGGCGGACTGGCATTGCCGGTGCAGATCACCTGCGCGTTGGAACTTAGCGAAGTGCCTACGAGTCCCACCGACACCAACGCGATGAAACCAAAGCGCCGCAACGTCATGCCGCCATCTCCAATACTTTAGCTTGATGAATCGGCGGCACAGTCGCGGCAGATTCCCGCGAGATTGAGGCATGCCGGGAGCTAAATGAAGGCGCCGACTTCACTCGCCCCAAACTTCGCGCGTGATTTCCACCACGAGCGCGAGCTTCGCGAATTCCTGATCTTCCGTCAGCAAATTGCCCAGCGAAGTCGAAGCAAATCCGCATTGCGGCGAAAGCGCGAGCTGATCGAGATCGATATATTTCGTGGCGGCATCAATGCGCCGTTTGATGTCATCCTTTTTCTCAAGCGCACCCTTCTTGCTCGTCAACAGCCCGAGCACGACCATTTTGCCTTTCGGCACGAACCGCAACGGCTCGAACGTGCCGGAGCGCTCGTCGTCGTATTCCAGAAAGAAACCATCGACGTCGAGCTCGTTAAAGACTGCCTCGGCTACCGGATCGTAACCGCCGGCGGCAACCCAGGCCGAACGATGATTGCCGCGGCAGGTGTGGACACAAAGCGTCACTCCCGGCGGCCGCTGCGCGAGCGAATCGTTCATCAGCCGGATATAGGTCTTGTACAGTTGATCTTGCATACCCGCGGACGGATTAAGCTTTTTCTGGAAAGACGGGTCGCTCAAGGTCGCAAACATCGTGTCGTCGATCTGCAGATAGGTGCAGCCGATGCGGCTCAACGCCCAAAGTTCCTCTTTGTAAACGTTGACAAGATCGGCCCAGAAATCCTCCGGCCGGCCATAAATGCTCTTGTCTTCAGTGGCGCCGAGCCCGTGCAGCATGCTGGGCGACGGAATGGACAGCTTCGGCGTCGCCTTGGTCGCGGATTCCAGGAACTTAAAGTCGTCGGCGAAGATCGGCTCGCGGAGGCAAAGCTTTCCGACAACCTTGGGCAGATCTATTTCGTTCTTGACCGAACCGGTCTCGTTGTAGAATGGCCTTAACTGGGTGCCCGCCGAAGTGACGCCGCCAATGCGGCAGATAAAGTCCATGTGCCAGGACCGGCGGCGGAACTCGCCGTCGGTGACGGCTTTGAGACCAACTTCCTCTTGACGTTTCACGGCGTGCCGAATGGCGTCGTCCTCAATACTGCGCAGTTGCGCGGCGGTAATTTCGCCCTTGTCGAATTTGCCGCGGGCGTCGAGCAGATGTTGGGGACGCAGCAGACTTCCCACCTGGTCCGCGCGAAACGGCGGCTTAGTTCGCTTCGACATTCACTGCTCCACGTATGGGGTTTTCGCTAACCGGCCGCGACGGCCCGTGACATCGCCCGTTCCTGGCTAGTAGTATTTTCAACGTGGAGTTTTGCTGTCTGTCCTGAGAGCTAAGGACATCAGCCGGTCGCCGTTTCTTCCAAACCAGTGATGCGGATACCGGAGCCGGAGACCTGGTACTTGCGATTGAAGAATATGAGCAGCGAGGTCAGCGCCTCGGCCGCCGCCGAGTTGCAAATCGGGCCGGCCTCGAGAGCGCGCAGTCCCATCCGCCTAATGAGTTCGCATGCCGTGACTCTGGCCTTCACGTCATCGCCGCAAACGAGAACGTCGCACTCCGCGTCCGCGTCGAGCTCGCGAAGCTTATGCGCGGCGACGTTTTGAAAAGCGGATACCACCCGCACCTTGTCGCCCAGCGTGTGCTGTATCTGGGCGACAGCCGAGCCGCCCGGCGGAAGTTGGACGTTGCTCACTTTTGGCGGCATCAAAGGCGCCGTTGCGTCGATCAGTATCTTGCCCTCGAGAGCGGCGGCGATTTCCTGCACGATCCGTTGTTGGGCGGCGTATGGCACCGTCAAGATCACGATATCGGCCGCGTTTGCCGCCTCGGCGTTCCCCGAAAACGCGATCGCCTCGGCGCCGAGGAGTTTGTTGAGTTCCGCGGTCACGCGGACACCCTTCGCCGAGTCCCGCGTCCCGATAATCACGCGGTAGCCTACGTGGCCCAGACGCAGCGCAATGGCGCTGCCCTCGGCGCCGGTCCCGCCGACGACCGCGATGGTTGGAGATTGGCCTTCCATGATTGCTTCCCTCAAAATCGACGCCGGTATCGGCACAATGCGGGACGTTTAGGGCATCCACCGCGCCATGATAACAGCCGATGGGAGATATTTTGCGCCTGGAATTGCTTGGTCTGCCCTTACGATTATCGACAGCCGATGAACTAGACCCCAGCGCGGAATCCTTGCGCGGGCGACACCGTCCTTTAGCCTTGTCGTGTCTTCAGCGCTAACTAAGCCCGCCATCACTGGCGACTAACAACGGGGTCATTATGGAACTGCATCTGCGAGGAAAATCGGCCGCGATCACTGGCGCGAGCAAGGGCATCGGGCTTGCCATTGCCGAAGAATTGGCGCGCGAGGGCGTCAACCTGACGCTCGCAGCGCGCAATCGCGACGAATTGCAACGAGCCGCCGGTGATCTTAGGTCTCGGTTCCAGATTGGCGTGGAGACGGAGGCGGTTGATCTGTCGAAGCGCGAGCAACGCGACGCATTTGCGCATCGATGTGAGGGTACAGATATCCTCATCAACAACGCAGGGGCGATCCCCGGCGGCACGCTCGATCAGGTGAGCGAAGACGCTTGGCGCGAAGCTTGGGACCTCAAGCTGTTCGGCTACATCGGCGTCACGCGCATTGTGTATCAGACGATGTGCGCGCGCCGCGCTGGCGTGATCGTCAATGTGGTAGGCGCTGGCGGCCAGATGACCAATGCCGGCTACATTTGCGGCGCACCGGCCAACGCGGCCTTGATAAATTTCACGCACGCTTTGGGCGGAGCGAGCATGCGTTACGGCGTGCGTGTCTGCGGCGTCAATCCTGGACCGGTCGACACGGAACGCATGTCCTATCTTCGCAAAATCGAAGAGGAAAAAGTCGCACCGCAAGATCGCGACGAGTGGCGCCGGCGCTTCTATCGCAACATGGCGTACGGACGGCCAGCGCGTCCCGACGAAATTTCAGGCGTCGTGGCCTTTCTCGCCTCGGATCGCGCCTCATACATTTCCGGGGCCATGCTGACGATCGACGGCGGCATAGTGCCGCGCGGCGGCGCGCCGGGCGATCCGGTCGGAGATACCGCGTGATGTGGCGTCACGCGGCGAAGGAGCGCCGCCGGGCACCAATTTCGCGCAGCCGCTGCTTCTGGCCGCTTGGTTGAAGGACTAGGCTTTCCGCCGCGAGCTTTTCGGCGGGCGCCGCCGGGGCGGCCCCGCTGGCTTCCGCGCGCACGTAAGGCGAGCGGACCTTGAGGATGCTGCCGAGGATCGCGAGAGTAGCCGCGGATGAGGCGGTCACGTCCGCCGTGGTATTGAGTCCGAGCGTGAAGAGCTTGCTGATCAGCAAGTCGCGTTCGACGGATTGCGGCAAGTCGAATTGTATGGCCAGGAACCTGTCGTGCTGCCGGACCACGCGACCGGGAACGAACCCCACTTCCCTGATGAACACCCGAGCGAGTTCACCGACCTGCGTGACGACTTCAGCGTCGGCGTCGACTGCGATCGCGACGCCCGACAACGAGATATCGCGAATAAAGCCGGTCGAAACTTCACCGCTTGCGCTGAATAAGCCGATCGCCTCGTCAAGCCTGAATCGCTCTTCCGACCGCCGCACCGGCGCCTGCAACGACAGCATGCACACGAGAAAAAGGACAACGATGTTGATGACGCCCCAAATCGCCAGGATCGGAAGCAGCAAGGCGTCATCGATTATCCGTATTTCCGGCATCGAGTTAACAACCAACCCGCCGAGCGTCAGAAAGATCAGAGTGGCGGCGGACCAGAAAATGCCGCGATCATAGTTCGAGCGCCTGGCGTCTTTGCCCTTGGGCGTGACTTTGAACGCATGGCCGAACGGTTTTATCAAGGTCAGCAGCACTGTCGGCAGGATTTTGAAAGCCTGGAAAGTGCCGAGCACCTGCGAGGCGAGTGGGAAATATTTTCCCGGGGCCAAGATTCGCATCCCCCCCATAAGCGCCAGGATCATCGGCACGATGTAATCGATAATGGAGGCCGAGGTAACGTTGACCAACGGCAACAGGCCGGTCCACAGGAAGACCAAGGGTGTGGCGATCGTCAACGCCGCAGTGCAGCTTTGCGACAGCCAATGCGACGGCAAAAACAGCAGCCGATGCATGAAGCCGAGGCGCGACCCAAGCGGGCCCTCCGACAAGAACAGGATTTGCGTGCCGCCGCGCGCCCAACGCTGCCGCTGCACAAAGAAAGCTTCGATGTTTTCCGGCGCCAGGCCGAAAGCAAGCCGCTCGCACAAATAGCGCGTCACATAGCCTTTCCGAAGCAGCACCAGGGTGAGCAGCATGTCCTCGGTGATCGAACCGGTCGGCAACGCGTCGCCGACGCTGCGCAGCGCCTCGCGTCGGGTGACCGAATTGGAGCCGCAGCAGAACGCGGCATCCCAGCCGTCGCGGCTGGGCATGATCGCTTCAAAGAAGAACCGCTGGTCGTCCGGGAGCGTCTTGCGCAGCGCCAGATTAGCCTGCATCGGATCGCTGTTGTAGAAAGCATGCGGCGTCTGAACGATGCCGATCTTTGGATCGACAAAGAAGCCCATCGTCCGCATCAGAAAATTCTGCTGCGGAATGAAATCGGCATCGAATATCGCCACATACGGCGCGTTCGTCTTG